>NZ_JBEXYC010000021.1:0-119904 GCF_040630835.1 Kitasatospora sp. NPDC005751 | reverse complement strand
GTCGGCGCCGAACCGGTACACCGATAGGGGCAGTTGGCCGAGGTGCGTTGGGGGCGGTCATGGCAGGTACAGTCTCGCGCCGGCGCCGGAGGTTCGGCGGGGCGACCGGCGTCACGGGTGGCTACGGGGCCGGGGTGGCGGGCGGGAGGAGGGGACCGGTGAGCAGGGTGCCGGTCTCGGAGTAGGGCCAGCCGTTCGGGACGCACCCGTGCAGGCCCTTGATCTGTTGCATCATCACCGGCGCCGGCTGACCCGGGCCGGGGCAGTCGACATGGCCGAGGCCGAGGATGTGGCCGACCTCGTGGTTGACCGCGAGCGCGTGGTACTGCTCCGGCTGGCCGGTGTAGAACTCGGTCAGCTCGTTCCAGCGCTTGGCGTTGATGACCACCTGGTGGCCCACCCCGCAGTTCACCGACCCGCCGGTGTCCAGCCCGTACTGGCCGCATATCCGGTCGGTGGTCTTCGGGCTCGCCAGGTAGACGGTGAAGTCCACCGGGTCGGCGGGCATCCGCTGGAAGGAGCGCGTGCCGTCGGCGGCCCAGCCGCGCCGGACGTCACCGAGGACGGCGTCGACCGCGGCGGCGAACTGCTCGGGGCTCTCCTTGAGCCCCTTCTCGGCCCGGACCTTGTAACGGTAGACGTGCTCGCCGCTGCCGAAGGGCGGGGAGCCCCCGGTGGCCGTGGTGAACGCCATCGGGTCCAGCGCCTTGGCGGCGGGCGGGGCCCAGGGCTTCCACCACAGCAGGCCGGCGGTCAGGGCGCCGATCAGCACCACGGCGAGCCCGCCCGCCCAGAGCTTCGCTCCGGCGGGCAGGGAGCCCCCGCCGCGCCGGATCCCCCCGAGGCCCCTCATCGGCCGCTCCCCGCCGTGGGGCGGCCGCACCGGAGCGCCGGCCGTGGCACCCGGGGCGTCGGAAGGACGGTGGCGGCGGGTCGGAGGCGGTCCGAGGTCTGCGGCGACATGGTGGGTCGAGACTCCTGTACGAAGGGACGAACGTATGCACGATTGTGCAGGAAGGAACGGACGCCGACGGACGACCGGTTCAAAACGGCCGCTTCCGCCCGCTGCCGACCCCGTGCACGCTCCCCTTCCGCCTCCTCCTCACCCGGCCTCCGGCAAGCGGGCCTCCAGGGCCTGCGCCAGCTCCGCGACGGTCTCCGGAGCGAAGGCGTGCTCGTTGTAGCGCAGCCAGCAGACCAGCCCGCCGTCCGGCTGCTCGACCGCCGCCAGCTCCGGCACGTGCCGGTCCCCGCCCGGCATCGGGTACGGCACGGTCGCGCTGCGCGGCACCTCCCAGGCGGTGCAGGCCAGCCCGGGCAGCTGGGCCGGCGCGCTCCAGCTCTCGTAGCGGAGCCAGGCGGCGAACGGCACCCGTGGGCTGAACTCCGCGAACGGGTAGAGCTGGTGGTCCAGGGCGGCCGTCGAGGCGGTCCGGACCCGGGCCAGCAGTTCGGCGAACCCGGGTGCGCCCGTCGCGTCGATCCGCAGCAGCAGCGACTGGACGAAGCAGCCCACGGCCCGCTCGGCCGCCGGTTCGGTCCGGCCCGGCACCGGGGTCATCAGCACCAGGTCGCCCTGGCCGCTGCGCTCCGCCAGCAGGCCCAGCCAGACCGCCGCGAGCGCCTGGAAGGGCGTCGCGCCCGCCTCGGCCGCGCGGGCCCGCAGGGCCGCGGCCCGCTCCGGCGCGACGGCCAGCCGGTGGGCCGCGCTCAGCACGACCTCGGTGGACCGCCGCCCCGGGAACGGCTCCACCGCCGGCGGCGCGCCCGCCAGGGTGCGGGCGAAGTGGGCGCGGGAGGCCGGCCAGTGGGCGTTGGACCGGGCGACGAGCTCCCGGTACTCGGGTCCCGGCCGGGGGGCGGGCGCCGACCGGCCGCGCCGCAGCGCCGAGTAGAGCACGCCCAGCTCGCGCAGCAGCACCCCGATCGACCAGCCGTCGGCGACCATGTGGTGCACCGCGAGCAGCACGGCGTGGTCGTCCGGGCCCCGGGTGACCACGGCGAGGCGGGTCATCGGCCCCTCGGCGATGTCGGTCAGCCGGTCCCGGACGGCGACCAGCCGGGCGGAGACCTCGTCGTCGCTCTCGCCCGGGGCCTCGACCGGGACGACCTCCACGCCCGGGTCCGCGTCGACCACCGCGCGCCGGATCCCCGGCTGCCCGGCTCCCGGTACCGGGACGAACCGGGTCCGCAGCGCCGGGTGACGGCGCGCCACCTCGTGCAGCGCCTCGGCCAGCAGGTCGGTGCGCAGCGGCTCGGTGACCCGGAACATCACGGCCACCGATCCGACGTTGCGGCCCTCGGCCTCGGCCGTCCAGCGCAGGAAGTTCTCCTGCTGGGAGGTGAGCGGGACGTCGTGCGGCTGGGCGCGCAGCTCCCGGAGGAAGTCCGAGACCTCCTCCTCGGCCGGTGGGCCCGGCTCCCGGACCGTCGTCGGCGCCTCCTTGAGCCAGGCCGCCTGGGCGCGCAGCGAGGGCCGTTCGAAGACCAGGGCGGTGCTCGCCGTGACGCCGAACTCGGCGGAGATGGCGGCGGCCAGCTGGACGGCCCGGAAGGAGTCCCCGCCGAGGGCGAAGAACTCGTCCTCGACGGCCCGCACCGGGCGGCCCAGCACCCGCCGCCAGAGCCCGGCCAGGGCGACCTCGCGGTCGGTGGCGGGCGGGGTGCCGGGGGCGGGGTCGGCCGATTCGGTGAACCGGGCCCGCAGTTCGTGCTTCACCACCTTGCCGCTGGGGTTGCGCGGCAGGCGGTCGGCGACCAGGATCCGGACGGGCAGTTCGGCGCGACCGAGCCGGGCGCTCAGGAACAGCCGCAGCTCGTCGAGGTCGAGGCCGTCCGCGGCGGGCACCACGGCGGCGACCGGTACGGCGCCCATCACCGGGTGCGGGACGCCCAGCGCGGCCGCGTCCGCGACCCGCGGGTGGGCGTGCAGCACGTCCTCGATGCGCAGCGTGGAGACCTTCAGCGCACCGGACTTGATGAGGTCGCTCTCCCGGTCCACCAGGTAGAGGTAGCCGTCCGCGTCGAGCCGTCCGAGGTCGCCCACCCGCACCCAGCCGTCCTTGAAGACGGCGGCCGACTCGCCCGGTCCGGCCACGTAGCCGCGCGGCGGGCCGGGCTGGCGCAGCCAGACCTCGCCGACGGCGCCGGGCTCCACCGGGTGCCCGTCCGCGCCGAGCAGCCGCAGGTCGGCCGGGTTGGCCGGGCGGCCGACCGAGCCCGGCCGGCGGGCGTCCACGACGGCCGATATCTGGGCCGGGGAGGACTCGGCGGAGGTGTAGGTGTTGACGACGGTGGCGGTGGGGAGCGCGGCGGTGAGCGCCGTCGCGACCGGCGCGGGCAGCGCGGCCGCCGAGGAGCTGACCAGCAGCACGCTGCCGAGGTCCCGGCGGTGGGCCACGCCGGAGTTCAGCAGTTCCACGGCCATCGAGGGCACCAGGAAGACGGTGCCGACCCGGTGTTCCTCGACGGTCCGGCCGAACTCCTCGGCGTCGAAGCGCGGCAGGCAGATCGTCGTGGGCGCCGCGACCAGGGCGTTGACCAGGACGACCTGGGCCGCGTTGGTGCCGATCGGGAAGGCGTGCACGGCGTGCGCCGAGTGGGCGTACGGCCGGGGTCTGGGATCCAGCCGCTGCCCCGCGGTGAGGCTGGCGTGCGCGGCGTGCACGCCCTTGGGCGCCCCGGTGGTGCCGGAGGTGCCGATCACCTGGGCCAGGTCCTCGGGGCGGGCCCGGTGCGGCGGCTCGTCGGGGGCGCCGGTCACCGCCTCCAGCGCGGCGAGCGGCAGGCAGGGCACGCCGGCCGCGGCCGCCCGGGGGTCCTCCGCCGGGCCGGCCACCGCCAGGCGCACCGCGCTCGCCGTCGCGAGCCGCGCGGTGTCCTCCGGGCCGAGGTCCTCGCGGACCACCACCCCGGCCGCGCCCGCGTAGTGGACGGCGAGGAAGGCCACCGCGTACGCGTCCCAGCCGTGGTTGGGGAACAGCAGCAGCACCCGGTCCCCGGGCCGGACCCCGGCGCGGGCGAGTCCGTGGGCGGCGCGGACGGCGCGCTCGCGCCACCGGCGGTAGTCCAGCGGCGCGCCTCCGGGGACGAACAGGGCGGTCCGTCCGGGGTGCCGGGCCGCCCGGTCGTCCAGCAGATCGGGCAGGGTGAGCGGGGCGCTGACGGTGGATCGGGTGTTGATGACGACTCCCGGAAGGGCCTGGACGGGGACTGCGGCCGATCGGCCAACGGGTGAATGGTCCAGACCGTAGCGGCTGTGCGGGCCGGCCCGCCAGAGCCACCGGCCGGCCGGCGCCGATCGAAGCGGAACGGCGCCGGGCCCGGTCCGACCGTTCCCGCCGCACGCGGCGGCGGCGGTCGGACCAGCTCTAGCCCACCCGGCGGGTATCGGGTGTGTCGCGCCGTCAGCTCCCGGCCCGCCCCCGCCGCGCGCCCTAGCGTGACCACCCGCAGGCCGCCACCGGAGGGAGAGCCGTGCCGAGACCACGTCACCGGGCCGCACTCGTCCTGGTCCACTTGCTGACCCTGGCCCTCGCCGCCTGCGGCAGCGGCGCCGACGGGGGCGGCGGACCGGTCACCCTCGACTGGTACAACTTCCCCGACGACTCCGGCGCCCTTCAGCAGGCCGCCGACTCCTGCGGCCGCGACTCCGGCGGGCGCTACTCGATCCGCTACAACAAGCTGCCGCGCACCGCCGACGGCCAGCGCCAGCAGCTGGTGCGCCGGCTCGCCGCGCACGACGCCGGGGTGGACATCATGGGCCTCGACGTCACCTGGGCGCCCGAGTTCGCCGAGGCCGGCTGGATCCGCGAGTGGACCGGCGCGCTCAAGGAGCAGGCCGGCGCGGACACTCTGGCCGCCGCGCTGAAGACCGCGACCTGGAAGGACCGGCTGTACGCCGTCCCGTACAACTCCAACACCCAACTGCTCTGGTACCGCGACGACCTGGTCCCCACCCCGCCGCGCACCTGGGCCGAGATGCTCGGCATGGCCGACGCGCTGGCCAAGGCCGGCAAACCGCACTTCGTCGAGGTCCAGGGCGCCCAGTACGAGGGCCTGACGGTCTGGTTCAACACCCTGGTGACCAGCGCCGGCGGTTCGGTGCTCACCCCCGACGCGACCGCCCCCTCGCTCGGGCCGCCGGCCGTCACCGCCGCCGGCGTCATCCGGGACCTCGCCCACTCCCCCGCCGCCGACCCCTCGCTCTCCAACCAGATGGAGGACCAGAACCGGCTGGCGATGGAGTCCGGTTCCGCCGCCTTCGAGCTCAACTACCCGTTCGTCTACCCGGCGATGAAGGCCGACCAGCCCGAGCTGTTCCCGCACTTCCGCTGGGCGCCCTACCCGGCCGTCCTCCCGGACCGCCCGGCGAGCGTGACCATCGGCGGGATCGACCTCGCGGTCGGTGCCTACAGCCGGCACCCCGAGCTGGCCCAGGAGGCCACCCTCTGCCTGCGCAACCGCGACAACCAGCTGACCAACGCGCTCAAGGGCGGCTTGCCGCCGTCGCTGCGCAGCCTCTACACCGCCGCCGAGCTGACCGACAGCTACCCGTTCGCCGCCGACGTGCTGGCGGCGCTGGACTCCGCCTCCGTCCGGCCGCAGACGCCCGCCTACCAGAACGTCTCGATCGCGATCTCGCACGCGCTCTCCCCACCGTCCGCCGTGCAGCCGGAGAGCACCGTCTCCGCGCTGAACGGCCAGCTCAGGGACGCGCTCGGCTCGAAGGGGCTGATCCCGTGACCAGGCCGCCCACCCTCCCCGCGACAGCCCCGAAGGGCCTGTCCGAGGGCTCGCGCCAGGAGCGCCGGCTCGGCTGGCTGCTCTGCGCCCCGGCCGTGCTGGTGATGACCGCCGTGACGGCCTACCCGGTCGGCTACGCCGTCTACCTCTCCCTCCAGCGCTACGACCTGCGCTTCCCCCAGCAGGCGGAGTTCGTCTGGTTCGGCAACTACGCCGCCGTGCTCTCCTCCCCGTTCTGGTGGCAGGCGCTCTGGGTGACGGTGCTGATCACCGCCGTCTCGGTGGCCATCGAGCTGGTGCTGGGGCTCGCGCTGGCGCTGGTGATGCACCGGGCGGTGTTCGGCCGGGGCACGGTGCGCACCGCCGTCCTGGTGCCGTACGGGATCGTCACCGTGGTCGCCGCCTACTCCTGGCAGTACGCCTGGACGCCGGGCACCGGCTACCTGGCCGCGCTGCTGCCCGAGGGCAGCGCCCCGCTCACCGACCACTGGCAGGCGATCGGGCTGATCATCCTGGCCGAGGTGTGGAAGACCACGCCCTTCATGGCGCTCCTGCTGCTGGCCGGTCTGGCGCTCGTCCCCGGGGAGACCGTCCGGGCCGCGATGGTGGACGGCGCGACCTTCGGCCAGCGGCTGCGGCTGGTGATCCTGCCGCTGATGAAGCCGGCCATCCTGGTCGCCCTGCTCTTCCGCACCCTCGACGCGTTCCGGGTCTTCGACAACATCTACGTCCTGACCGGCGGGTCCAACGACACCGGCTCGGTGTCGATCCTCGGCTACGACAACCTCTTCACCGCGCTCAACCTGGGCATCGGCTCGGCGATCTCGGTGCTGATCTTCCTCTGCGTGGCGGCGATCGCGCTCGTCTTCATCAAGGTGTTCGGCGCCTCGGCGCCCGGTGGCGGGACGGAGGGCCGATGACCTCCCGACGCACGCGCGCGGCGGCCGGCTGGGGCGTCGTCAACCTGCTGGTGGTGCTCTACGCGCTGTTCCCGGTCTGGTGGATCGCCGCGCTCTCCTTCAAGGACCCGAGCACGCTGAACGACGGCGACTTCGTCCCGCGCAAGTGGACGCTGGAGAACTACCGCGGCATCTTCCAGACCTCGGACTTCACCCGCGCGCTGGTCAACTCGATCGGCATCGCCGTCATCGCCACCACCATCGCGGTCGTCCTCGGCACCATGGCCGCCTACGCGGTGGCCCGCCTGCGCTTCCCGGGCAAGCGGCTGCTGATCGGGATGTCGCTGCTGATCGCGATGTTCCCGCCGATCTCGCTGGTCTCGCCGCTGTTCAACATCGAGCGGGTCCTGGGCCTCTTCGACACCTGGCCGGGCCTGATCATCCCGTACATGACGTTCTCGCTGCCGCTGGCGATCTACACCCTGTCGGCGTTCTTCCGGGAGATCCCGTGGGACCTGGAGAAGGCGGCGAAGGTGGACGGCGCGACGCCCGCGCAGGCGTTCCGGCTGGTGATCGCGCCGCTGGCGGCGCCGGGGGTGTTCACCACCGGGATCCTGGTCTTCATCTTCTGCTGGAACGACTTCCTCTTCGCCATCTCGCTGACCTCCACCAACGCCGCACGGACCGTCCCGGCGGCGATCGCGTTCTTCACCGGCAGCTCGCAGTTCCAGCAGCCGACCGGCTCGATCGCCGCGGCGGCCGTGGTGATCACGATCCCGATCGTGGTCTTCGTGCTGCTGTTCCAGCGCCGCATCGTGGCCGGCCTCACCGCCGGCGCCGTCAAGGGCTGACCCCCGAAAAGCACCCCGCAGGAAGCGTCCCAGGAAGGCAGGCAGGGCATGGCCGAGATCGTCCTCGACGGCATCACCAAGCGCTACCCGGACGGCGCGGTCGCCGTCCACGGCATCGACCTGACCGTCGCGGACGGCGAGTTCGTGATCCTGGTCGGCCCCTCGGGCTGCGGGAAGTCCACCACCCTCAACATGATCGCGGGCCTGGAGGACATCACCGAGGGCACCCTGCGGATCGACGGCCAGGTGGTCAACGACCGCGCCCCCAAGGACCGGGACATCGCCATGGTGTTCCAGAGCTACGCGCTCTACCCGCACATGAGCGTCCGCGAGAACATGGGCTTCGCCCTGCGGCTGGCGAAGACCGACAAGGCGGTGATCGCCGCCAAGGTCGAGGAGGCCGCCCGGATCCTCGACCTGACCGAGCACCTGGACCGCCGGCCCGCCAACCTCTCCGGCGGCCAGCGCCAGCGGGTCGCGATGGGCCGGGCGATCGTCCGCGACCCCAAGGCCTTCCTGATGGACGAGCCGCTCTCCAACCTGGACGCCAAACTCCGGGTGCAGATGCGCACCCAGATCTCCCGCCTCCAGCGCCGGCTGGGCACCACCACCGTCTACGTGACGCACGACCAGGTCGAGGCGATGACGCTCGGTGACCGCGTGGTGGTGCTGCGCGGCGGCGTCGTCCAGCAGGTCGGCGCGCCGCAGCAGCTCTACGACGAGCCGGTCAACCTGTTCGTCGCCGGGTTCATCGGCTCACCGGGGATGAACTTCCTGGACGCCACCCTGGAGCAGGGCGTGCTGCGCACCGCGCTGGCCGACCTGCCGGTGAGCGACCGGCTCCGGCAGCGGCTGACCGCGGCGGACGCGCCGCGCGAGGTGGTCGTCGGGCTGCGGCCCGAGCACTTCGAGGACGCGGCCCTCCTGGAGCACCCGCACGGCGGTCGGACGGCCACCGTCGCGGTCGAGGTGCTGGAGTCGGTCGGCTCCGACGTCTTCGCGCACTTCACGGTCGAGGGCGAGGCGGCCGTCCCGGGTGCGCTGGAGGAGCTGGCCGCGCAGCGGCGGGACACCGGCGCCACCGCGCGCGGGCGCGAGGTGGTGGCCCGGATCGGCACCGACACCCGGGCCGCCGAGGGCAGCCCGCTGGAGCTGTGGATCGACACCGACCGGCTGCACGTCTTCGACCCGGTCTCCGGGGCCGCCCTCAGCCACGCCGACCGCTGAGCGCCCGGCCGGGCCCGCCGCCGGGCGGCCCGCGCCGACGTGCCGAAGCGGGTGATCCGGGCGATCATGGGGAAACGCGCATCGAAAGGTGGAATGCGATGTTCCAGCTCCTGTGGATTCTGCTCATCGGTTTCGTGCTGGGTGTTCTGGCCAAGCTGATCCTGCGTGGCCCGCAGGCGATCCCCTGGTGGTTGACGATGCTGCTCGGCGCCGCGGGCGCCTGGCTGGGCAACGCGGTGGCCGGCTGGGTCGGCGTGCGGCACACCTCGGGCATCGACTGGATCCGCCACATCCTCCAGCTCGCCTTCGCCGTCGGCCTGATCGCCCTGGTCGCCCCCGCCTGGAGCAGATCGCACCCCAGCCGGTAGGCACCCGGAAGCCCGCCGGCGGGCACCCCGCACCGCAGCCGGAGGGCACACCCGGCACCCCGGCCGCGGACGACACGTCCCGGACCGGGGTGCCGGCCGGCGGCCGGACGGCCGCGGCCCGGAGCACCGGTGGGCGGTGCGACCGGGCACGTACGACCGCGGCTAGACTCGCCCGACCGAAGTGGACACCTGTCCGGTCGGCTGCGGGCGCCGGCGGCGCGGCACCGGCCGGGGATCGCGCGAGGGACAGAACATGGTCGAGGCCTCCCCCAAGGTCGTTGTCGTCGTACCCACGTACAACGAGCGGGAGAACCTGCCGGTCCTCGCGGGGCTGCTCGCTGACCTGAAGCTGCCCGGTCTGCACCTGCTGGTGGTCGACGACAACTCCCCGGACGGCACCGGCGAGGTCGCGGACGGGCTCGCGGCCCGGGCGCCCGGCACGGTCTCCGTACTGCACCGCACCGAGAAGGACGGCCTCGGCCGGGCCTACGTCGCGGGCATGACCCGGGCCCTGGCGGAGGGCGCCGACGTGGTGGTGCAGATGGACGCCGACCTGTCGCACCCCGCCTCGGTCCTCCCGGTCATGGTGGAGACACTGCTGGCCGACGAGAGCACCGCCGTGGTGCTCGGCTCGCGCTACGTGCCCGGCGGCTCGACCGCCGAGGAGTGGCCGTGGCACCGCAAGGCGCTGTCGGCCTGGGCGAACCTCTACGTCAACACCATCCTCGGCCTCGGCGTCAAGGACGCCACCGCCGGGTTCAAGGCCTGGCGCGCGCAGGCCCTGCGGGCGATCGACCTGCCCTCGGTGCACAGCAACGGGTACTCGTTCCAGGTGGAGCTGAACTACCGCGCCGTCCAGCGGGGCATGCGGATCCGCGAGGTGCCGATCCGGTTCGAGGAACGCGTCCAGGGCACCTCCAAGATGAGCCTCGGCGTACAGCTCGAATCGGCGCTCGCACCCTGGAAGCTGCTGCGCGAACAGCGCCGCCGGCCCTAGTGCCGAGCCGGCGCCGTCGGCCGGACGAGCGGCTCTTTCGAGTGCCGGTGCGGTGGATCAGCAGTGTGAGCTGCCAGGACGGGGAAAGAAGGGCGGCATGGCCCTACTCCCGGAGACCTTCGCCACCACGCTGCGCCGCGGTGCCCGACAACCCTTCGTCGTCCAGACGGTCCGGGCCACGGTGGCCGCCACGCTCTCGTACGTGGTGGCCACTCGACTGAGCAGCGAGCCGGCGCCGCTGACCGCCCCCCTGACGGCGCTGCTGGTCGTCCAGGTCACCGTCTACTCGACGCTGACCACCAGCATCCGCCGGGTCAACTCGGTGGTCGTCGGGGTGCTGATCGCGATCGGTTTCAGCTCGGTGGTCGGGCTCTCCTGGTGGAGCCTGGGCATGATCATCCTGGCCTCGCTGATCATCGGGCGGTTCGTCCGGGTGGACGAGTTCGTCCAGGAGGTGGCGATCAGCGCGATGCTCATCCTGGGCGTGAGCCAGGTGACCTCACAGGCCTGGGACCGGGTGCTGGAGACGCTGATCGGCGCCACCGTCGGACTGCTGTTCAATCTGCTGTTCGCCCCGCCGGTCTGGATCGACACGGCGGGCGAGTCGATCGAGGACCTCGCCCGGCGGGCCCGGCACCTGCTGCTCGGCATCGCCGAGGAGCTCGGCGAGCCCACCCCCGTGGAGCGCGCGGCCGAACGGCTGTACGAGGCCCGCCGGCTCGACCAGGCCATCGCGGACGTCGACGGCGCCCTGCGACAGGCCGAGGACAGCCTGCGGCTCAACCCCCGGATCAGCGAGGGGCTGCTCTCCCGGCTGGTGCTGCGGACCGGTCTGGACACGCTGGAGATCTGCGTGGTGGTGATCCGGGTGCTGGCCCGGTCGCTCACCGACCTCGCCAAGCGGCGGGCCCCGGGCGAGCGGCTGTTCCCGGCCGACGTCGCGGTCGCGCTGGAGGAGCTGCTGAGCCACCTCGGCGGGGCGCTGGTGAGCTTCGCGGTACTGGTCACCACCCAGGTGAGCCGCAACGCCGAGGAGGCCGAGCGGCGGCTGACCTCCGAGCTGGCCGCCGCCTGGGCCAGTCGGGAGAACGTCGCCCATCTGCTGCTGCTCCGGGTGCAGGAGCACCCGGAGGCCTGGCAGCTGCACGGTTCGCTGCTGGCCGAGGTGGACCGGATCCTCGACGAACTCGATCTGGAGCACCGCAGCCGGCGGCTGATGGAGGAACTGGACCGGGCCTCGGTGGCGAACCGGGAGCGGTTCTCCCGGTTCGCCCGGCTGCGGAGGCTGGCCCGGGGCGAGCGGCTGAACCCGGGCCGGCTGCGGAGGCGGCGGGCGGTCAAACAGCGGGCCTGAGGGCAGCGGGCCTGAGGGCAGCGGGCCTGAGGGCCCCGGCGTCGGCCGGGGCCCTCGGGCCCGACGCGGCGGTGGCGGTCTCAGCCCCGGGCGGCGTCGAGGAGCGGCTGGATCTCGATCTTCTGCATCCGCAGCATCGCCGCCACCACCCGGGCGGCCTTGGCCGGGTCCGGGTCCGCGATCAGTTCGGTCAGCACGCGGGGGACGATCTGCCAGGAGAGCCCGTAGCGGTCCTTGAGCCAGCCGCACTCGCTGGCCGCGCCGCCGTCGGCGGTGAGCTTGGCCCAGAGGTCGTCGACCTCCTGCTGGTCGGCGCAGTCGACCTGGAGCGAGATGGCCTCGGTGAAGTGGAACACCGGACCGCCGTTGAGGGCGACGAACTGCTGACCGTCGAGTTCGAAGGTGACGGTCATGACCCGGCCCGGCTCGCCGGGGCCGGTCTCGCCGTAGTGGGTCACGCCGGTGATCCGGGAGTTGGCGAAGACCGAGGTGTAGAAGCGGGCGGCCTCTTCGGCCTGGTCGTCGAACCAGAGGAAGGTGGTGATCTTCTGCATGGCCCGACGCTAACCGCCGGGCCGCGGCGGGCGGCCGAACCACGGCCGGAGGTCACCGGTTCGGCGCCTCCGGCCGTTCCCACCCGGGCCCGGGCGGCGGCGCCGGGGTCAGTGCACCCAGCCCGCGTACCGCTGGGTGAAGCGCAGACCGGTGCCCGCCGTCACGACGACGTCGTAGCGGCCCTGCTTGTCCAGCGGCCAGGCCAGGTTGACCTGCTTGCCGGGCTTGACCCAGACCGTCTGCGCGGTGCCCGCGAAGTCGTTGGGCACCGCGGTGAAGCCGACGTCGGTCAGGCCGTCGTTGACCAGTTGGAGGGTGAGCCGGGAGGAGCCGCTCAGATCGGCCGTCACGATCGGCACGCCGATGTCGTTCTGGCCGTCCTCACCGTCCCGGACGACGGTGCCGGCGAAGCGGCGGACGAAGCCGTCGGGGCCGTGGACGGTGAAGTCGTACCGGCCGTGCGTGGCGGCGGCGTCCCAGACGTAGGTGGCGGTGGCAGCGGGCGCCACCGTGTACGGCGTCCCGGCGAACGGGAGGACGATGTTGGGGTAGACGGTGTAGGGGAAGGCGACCGAGCCGTCGTTGCTCATCGTGCAGGTGACCTTGCCGGTCTTCCGGTCCACCTCGACGTCCGCCCAGGGCTGGTAGGGCAGGTGACGGTGCGGGCGCTCGCCGGGCTCCTGGACGGGCATCGACTGGGTGCCGGCGGCGGGCAGCACGACACCGGGGAGCGCCGCCCCCGCGTCGGCCTTGGCCATCAGCGCCACGGTGTCGGGCAGCTCCGGTATCGAGAAGTCCGGGGCCGCGAAGTCGAAGCAGCTTGTGAGGTCGCCGCAGACGGCCCGGCGCCAGGCGGAGATGTTGGGTTCGGCGACCCCGGTGACCTGTTCCATGAAGCGCAGGACCGAGGTGTGGTCGAAGACCTGGGAGTTGACGTAGCCGCCGCGTGACCAGGGGGAGGCGACCCAGAGTGGCACCCGGTTGCCGAGGCCGATCGCGCGGCCCTGGGTGAACTCCTCGGCCGTACCGGCCTCGGGGGTGGGCGGCACCATGTGGTCGAAGTAGCCGTCGTTCTCGTCGTACATGACGAGGAAGACGGTGTGCTGCCAGACGGCGGGGTTGGACATCAGCGACTGGAGGGCCTGGTTCACCCAGTGCGCGCCGTACGCCGGGCCGGCGTTGGGGTGTTCGCTGAACAGGTAGGGCGCGACCAGCCAGGAGACGGTCGGCAGGGTGGCGTCCTTGCAGTGGGCGTCGAAGGCCGCCGGGTCGAACCTGGTCATCGCGTTGACGTAACGCGGGTCGTCCTTCGGGAAGTTGTGGAACTGCTTGAAGTAGGACAGGGCGTTGTCGTCGTAGTCGCCCGTCCGGTCGTCCTTGCTGGGGTTGTGGTAGACCCGCCAGGAGACGCCGGCCGCCTGCAGCCGCTCGGCGTAGGTCGTCCAGTCGGCGACGGGGTTGTCGGTCACCGGGGTGTTGTCGATCCAGGGACCGGTGGTGCCGTCCCGTCCGGGGCCGGAGGTGCCCGTCCACAGGTAGAGCCGGTTGGGGTCGGTCGGGCCGGCCAGCGAGGTGAAGTAGGCGTCGCAGAGGGTGAACGCGTCGGCCAGCGCGTACTGGTAGGGGATGTCGGCGCGGGTGAAGTACCCCATGGTGCGCTCGCCCTTGGCGGCGATCCACTTGTTCATCGCGCCGTTGTTGATCGCCTGGTGACCGGTCGCCCAGTCGTGCGGGAGGCCGCCGGCGTTCTGCGCGTTGTACTTGGCCGTGTCCATCCGGTACGGCAGCATCGCGCCGCCGTCGGCGCGCCCGGCGTCGGGCTGGCGGAACACGTCGGTGCCGTCCGGGAACCGGAGGGCCTGCTTGTCACCGAAGCCGCGGACGCCGTTGAGGGTGCCGAAGTAGTGGTCGAAGCTGCGGTTCTCCTGCATCAGCACCACGACGTGCTTGACGTCCTTGATGGTGCCGGTGGGCCGGCCGGCGGCGGGAGCGGCGCTCGCGGACGCGGCGGGCAGGCCGGTCAGTGCGGCGGCGCCGGCGGCCGCGGTGGCGCCGACGAAGGAACGACGGGAGAGATCGGACATGGCGAACGGGCCTCTCGGGGCGGGGGAGGGAGCAGGACGGGGCGGGAGGCCGTCAGAGCTGGAAGGTGGCGACCGCGGCGGCGCTGTCGGAGGGCCACTGGTTGGCGGCGATCGCGGCCGGGTCGGTCCCGGTGGCGGGCCAGTCGGCCACCAGGGTGTGCGCCTCGACCAGCTTCAGCGGGCCGGCGTACAGCACGTAGTCGATCCGGTCCTGCGGCTCCGGCTCGCTGCCCCGCTGCTTGCGGACCGGCGACCAGGTGGCCCCGGGCGCCTTGGCCGGGTTCCGGTGCTCCTCCCGGAAGCTGTCGGTCAGTCCGGCCTCCTGGAGGGCCACCGTGACCGGCCAGTTCAGCGGGCCTACCCCGCCGTGGCTGGCCGCGGTGGCCGCCGTCCAGTCCAGGTGCGAGGGCGAGGAGAGCGCGCCGGCGAGGACCACCGGGGTGTGCGCGGCGGCCTCGGCGCGGACGGCAGCGGCGAGCGCCGTGGCCTGCTGGAGGCGGGCGGAGGCGCTCTCCCCGGCGGTCACCTGGGCAGCGCTCTGGCCGTCCTGCACCGCGTAGGGGCCGTAGTTCGCCTCGTCCAGGTGGGCGGCCCAGAAGCGGACGCCCCGGCCGCCGGGCAGCTGCACCGTCACACCGGCCGCGGGCAGCCCGGCGGTGACCGGGGTGACGGCGGACAGCGGGTAGCGGCTGAGGACGCCGACGCTGCCCGCGCTCTGGTAGGCGTACCAGCCGAGCGCGGTGGCCAGGCTCTGGGCGGCGCTGCCGGCCGTCTCCTGGAGGGCGAGCACGTCCAGGCCCTGGGCGAGCACCACCCGCAGCTGCTTCTCCACCGCGTCGGTGAAGGCCGCGCCGGCCTCGGCGAGGTTCCAGCTCGCCACCTTCAGCCGCAGCGGCCCTGCCGGGTCCGCCACCGGGATCTGCACGGTGACGGTGTCGGTGGCGCCCGCGCTGTCCTTCACGCCGACGACCACCACCTCCGGGTTCTTCGGCGCGGTGGCGGGCGCGGTCCCGGTGAGCGTGCCGTCGGAGCCGACGGAGGCCCAGGCCGGGCCGCTGATCTTGCGGAACGCCGCGGTGCCCGCCGGGTTGCCGGCCGGCCGGGACCAGAGACCGCCGAGCTTGACCGAGACGGCGCCCCCGGGCGCCACGGCCGCGGTGGTCAGCGCGTCGACCGCGCTGTGCGGGCGGACCACGGCGGGCTTGGGCCGGAAGGTGAAGGGCGCGGTCTGCGCCAGGACGCCGTAGCCGTCCTTGGCCAGCAGGTACGCGGTGTACGGGCCGCCGGTCAGCGCCGAGGTGTCGAGCTGCACGTCCCCGGCGGCGGCCGGGGTGTACTTCCAGAGCAGCGACGAGCCGGTGCCGGGCTTCCTGCTGCCGTCGTAGATGCCGACCCAGTTCTTGGCGTCCGGGGCGTCGGTGCTCCAGTGGAGGGTGAGCCTGTCGCCTTCGACCGGGTTGGCGGATGAGCTGAGCGTCAGGGCGCTGCCTGCGGCCACGGTGGTCCTGTCCGCCGCGCCCGGGCGACCGGTCCGCGGGAGGGCACGGCCGGGCCCGTCCGCGGCTGGTCACGGAGATCGGGATGAGGGTTGCCGGCAGTTGGCTGTACAACTGCGGGCGACCCCATTCATCCCAAGGTCGGCGACCGCCACGTGAACGACGCATGACGCGGTGTCGGGCGCTGCGGGAACTCCGGCCCTGACCGGGCCGCCGGCGCGGCGGGCGTCGATCGGGCGCGCTGGCGGGTGGGTGGACGGGCGGCGGTGCCGACCGGTGGGCGGTCAGGCCGCCCGGGGCGTGCCGGGGTCGGCGCCCGGGGGTGCGCTCGGCGGGCCGCCGTGCGCGGCTTCGACGAACTCCTTGAAGTCGTGCAGGTCGTCGATGACCTGACGGTCGACGAAACCGAGCGCCTCCCCGATCCGCTCCAGCAGACCCTGCGGTTCGACCTCCAGCTGGAGCATGATCCGCGTGCAGTCCTCCCCGAGACGGTGGAACGTCACCACGCCCGACTGCCGGACCTCCCCGGCCACCGCGGCCCAGGCCACCCGCTCGTCCGGCACCACCTCGGTCGTCGCGGCGTCGAACTCGCGGTGCGCGCCGGCCACGCCGACCACCCAGTGGGTGAGCTCCCCGCCACGCCGCTCGATGCTGACCACGCCGCGCATGAAGCGCGGGAAGTCCTCGACCTTCCGCCACTGTTCGTACGCCACCGCGAGCGGCACGTCGACCAGGACCGACTCCTCGATCTGTGTCATCATGTTTCCCTTCTCCGCCGAGGTCCGACCGCCGGGCCGGCGGTCGGTCGTAGGGGCGCCTGCCCCGGCCCCGCCCCGGTATGCACGCGGGCCGACGATCCGTCAGACGTCACCCGGCCGGCCCAGCGCGGATCCGGCGGCGGCGGGGGGCCGATCGGCCGCCGGGCAGGCCGGGGGGCGGGCGGCGGGGCCGGGGCGGGTGTGGGCGGCGGAGCCGGGGGCAGGCGGGACCCATTCCCGCGGACCGCCCCCGCGGGACCGACCCGAGGAAGGGAACCGCACACCATGGGGTGGAGCCTCGTCCGCCTGATCGTCGTCGCCGCTTCGGCCGCCGTCGCCGCCTACGGCCTCAACCTGCTCACGGAGGCCGTGGCACGACTGGTCGCCGCACGCGGGCACACCGGTCCCACACCGACCCTGCTCCGCGCCTGTCGGCCACCCCTGCTGGCGGCCACCGCCTGCGGACTGATGCTCGCCGGGGAGCCGTGGGCCCGCACCGCCCCGGTCGTGCACGCCGCCGGCCGGCATCTGCTGGTGCTCGCGACCATCGCCGCCTGCGCCTGGCTGGCCGCGCGGCTGATCGCCCTGGCGACGAGCGGCGCGATGCAACTCGCCGGGCGGCGGCGCAACCCCGCCTGGGCGGGCCGGGCCCGGACCCAGGCAGGTCTGCTCGGCCGGATCTTCCAGGCCACCGTCGCCGTGGTCGCCCTCGGGGCGATGCTGATGACCTTCCCCGCCGTCCGGGGGCTCGGGACCAGCCTGCTCGCCTCCGCCGGGCTGGTCGGCGTGGTGGCCGGGATCGCGGCCCAGAGCACCCTCGCCAACCTGTTCGCGGGCATCCAGATGGCCTTCGGCGACCTGATCCGGATCGGCGACGTCGTCGTGGTCGCCGGCGAGTGGGGGACGGTCGAGGAGATCACGCTCACCTCGGTGGTGATCGCCACCTGGGACCAGCGGCGACTGGTGATGCCGATGTCGTACTTCGCCGGCCGCCCCTTCGAGAACTGGTCGCGGCGCACCAGCAAGATCACCGGCACCGCACTGTTCCACCTGGACCACCGCACCCCGGTGCCCGAGCTGCGGACGGAGTTCGAGGCGTTCCTCGCCAAGAGCTCGCTGTGGGACGGCGAGGGCAGCGCCCTCCAGGTGGTCGACACCACACCGACCACCATCGTGGTGCGGGCCCTGATGACCGCGCCCGACGCCGACGCCGCGTTCGAGCTGCGCTGCCAGGTCCGCGAACACCTCGTCGGCTACCTGTGCGAGACCCATCCGCACGCCCTGCCCCGAGTGCCGGTCGCCCGCGCCGCAGGACGAGACGAGGCTCACATGTCGGGGTAATCACACCCTCTTCGCAGAATCACCACACATCAAAGGGGAATCGGTCCGAAGATCCCGGGTACACAGGGACAGACCGTCGCGGAACCGATGAAAGGACCGACATGGCTCCGTCCAGTGATGCTCTCCTCGCCCCCGTGTTCCCCCTTCAGGGCCAGGCCCGGCCGAGCGCCGGGCCTTTGGGAGCCACCTCCGGAACGCCCGGTCTCTCCGGCCTCTCGACGACCCCGGAGATCACCGAGCTTCCCGAGCTCCCCGAGATCGCCGAACCGAGCGAGGTCTCCCCCGCCGACGCGCGTGAGCTGACCCGGACCCTGCTGGCCCGGCTCGACGCACTGGAGGAGGGCACCCGGGAGTACTCCTATGTCCGGGCCACGCTGATCGAGCTGAACATCTCCCTGGTCCGCTACGCCGCCCGGCGCTTCAATTCGAGCCGCGAGCCGCAGGAGGACCTGGTCCAGGCGGGCATCGTCGGCCTGATCAAGGCGATCGACCGCTTCGACTCCCGGCACGGTGTGGAGTTCACCACGTTCGCGGTGCCGACGGTGCTCGGGGAGATCCGCCGCCACTTCCGTGACACCACCTGGGCCGTCCACGTGCCGCGCCGCCTCCAGGAGCTGCGGCTGACCCTGGCCAGGGCCCAGGAGCAGCTCACCCAGCGGCTCGACCGCGCCCCGACCGTCGCCGAGCTGGCCGAGCACCTGTCGCTCACCCCGGAGGAGGTGACCGAGGGGCTGACCGCCGCCAACGGCCACACCGTGGGGTCGCTCGACCTGGGCTCCGAGTCCACCGACGACGACTCCCGGGGCTCCCTGGCCGACCGGCTCGGCATGGAGGACGGCCGGCTGGAGAAGATCGAGAGCCTGGTCGCCCTGAAGCCCCTGATCGCCGCGCTGCCCGAGCGTGACCGGCAGATCCTCTCGATGCGCTTCACCGAAGAGCTCACGCAGTCCGAGATCGGCGCCCGGCTGGGCGTCTCCCAGATGCACGTCTCGCGGCTGCTCAGCCGGATCCTCGGCCGGCTCCGCGCCGGTCTGGACCAGGACTGACCGAGCGACCCCGGCGGCCGGGGCGTCACTCCTCCTGTGGGGCGTGCGCCTTGGCCGCGGGCTTTCCCCCGCGTATGGTCGAAGGGAACTCTCTGGAGGGGAAAGACAACCACGATGCCAGTCGAGGACGAGCAGTACCGGATCACGGCGGCGGCGAGCACTCTGCCGCCCGCGCTGACCGTGGACATAAGGCGGGCCGACGCCGAGGCGGCGGTCTGCGCGGTGGCGGGTGATCTCGACATCGACAGCCTCCTGCCCGCCGAGCGGGCGCTGACCTCCCTGGTCGACGAAGGCACCCCCCTGGTCGTGGTCGATCTGGAGGGCGTCGGCTTCTGCGACTCCTCCGGCCTGAACCTGTTGTTGAAGACCCGCCTGGCCGCCTCCGCCGCCGGGGTGGAGTTCCGCCTCGCGGCCGTGGCCACGCCGGTCGCCCGCGTCCTGGAACTGACCGGCGCCGGCGCCGTGTTCTCCATCCATGACTCGGTCGGCGCGGCGCTCGTCCGTTGAGCACGACCGTGCGATCCGGCCCGCTCCGCCCGCCCATGACCACGGGCGACCAGTCGAACGGCCGTCACAGGAATATCCTGGCGCTGCCCGGGAATCCGATCGGACGACGAGCCACAGCAACCGCACGAAGGGGTGAACCGCATATGACGAGGGGCCGGGGCACCCTGGACGACAACCGGTCCGGAGCCGCGCTACCGGAGGCCGGCCAACGCCGGCGGCTGCGGCTGGCCGGCCTGCCCAAGCCGGTGGCCCGTTCGCGTGCCTTCACCCAGCAGGCGCTCGCCGACTGGGCGTGGCTGGCTCCGGAGAGCGGCGCGGACCCGGACGTGGCGGACGATGTCGTGCTGCTCGTGGCCGAGCTGGTGGCCAACGCGATGATGCACGGCGGCGGGCCGCTCGAACTCGTACTGGACGCGTCCGCGGCCCGGCTCCGGGTGGAGGTGAGCGACGGCGAGTCCGCGCTCCCCGAGCCCCGCCTGCCGCACCGGCCGGGGCTGCCCGGCGGCCACGGCCTGTTCATCATCCAGCGGGCCGCCGACCGCTGGGGCGCCGAGCGCCACGACCAGGGCAAGGCGGTCTGGGTCGAGATCGACGCCGCCCGACTCGCTCCCGGGCACTGAACGGCTCAGGCTTCAGGGCTCTCGGGGTTCAGGGCTCTCAGGGCTCTCAGGGTCAGGGCTCTCAGGGTTCAGGGCACTCAGGGTTCAGGGCACTCAGGGGTCAGCAGGACACAGGCCACGGCCCGGGCGGTTTCCCCGCCCGGGCCGTGGTGTTCGTCGTGCTCCGGTCGATCCTCGTGCGTCGGCTGTTCGTCGTACCGGGCTCTCCCCGGCTCGCCGGCCGACGCGGGTGGTTGCGCCCGAAGCCCGCTCCGGGCGGAAGCCCGCCTATGACCGGGGGCGGCGACGCAGCCTCGTGCTGAGGTCGCCACCGCCCCCGGTCGTCGCGCTCCGCTCAGCCGGTCTCCCCCACCAGGCCCGCCACCGTGTCCGGCCAGTCGAGCAGCCGGTGCTCCGTCCCCGGGGCGACCACCTCGTACGTCCGGCGGAGGAAGTGCACCATGTCCCGGGAGGACAACACCAGGACGGCACAGCCCTCGTCGCCGTGGAACTCGACGGCGATCACGCCGGGAGCCCACGGCCGGACCCGTAGGTCCCCCAGACCGGACGGCTTGCGCAGCCCCTCCCCGAACAGCTCGCGGGCCGCCGTCCAGGACAGTGCACCCTCCAGTCCGAGCGAGGCACCGGCCCCGAAACCGAGCGACAGCGCGAACGGGTCGGCCGGGTCGTAGCGCAGCCCCATGAGCACCGGCCGGGGCTCCGGGCCGACGAGACAGGCCTCGATGACGTCCTCGACGATCTCGGGCACCGTGCGCCCCCCTTCTGTTGCAGCAGTGGTGCACGCCCGGCTACCCCCGTCGGCGGGGACCATGCGTGTCAGAACCGCTCCAACACCTCCGGCCGGTACACTTGACCGCTCGTCATGTCGCCCTACTGGCCCGCGAGGGGCCCCGAACCGACGGTTCGGCCGGGGGCTCAGTCGAGGCCGCGGGCGTGGCGGAGCCGGGCGGAGATCGTCTCGGGTTCGACGATCGGTGCCGGGTAGTCGGCCGGTGGGTGGTCCAGCCGCCACGGGCGGTGCACGGAGCGACCGGGCAGGTCGGCCAACTCAGGCACCCACCGCCGGACGTAGGCCCCGCCCGGGTCGAGCCGGTCCGCCTGGGCGAGCGGGTTGAGCACCCGGTTGGGCCGGGTGTCCGTACCGGTCCCGGCCACCCACTGCCAGTTGAGCTGGTTGTTGGCCAAGTCACCGTCCACCAGCAGCCGCAGGAAGTGGGCGGCGCCCGTCCGCCAGTCCTTGTAGAGCGTCTTGGTCAGGAACGAGGCCGTCACCAGCCGGGCCCGGTTGTGCATCCAGCCCTCCTGGGCGAGTTGGCGCATGCCCGCGTCCACCAGGGGGAAGCCGGTGCGGCCCCGGCGCCAGGCCTCGGACTCCGCGTCGTCGGGCAGCCAGTGGTCCCCCTTGGACCGGTAGTCGGCGTGCGCCGCCTCCGGGCGGGCGGCGAGCACCTGGTGGTGGAAGTCCCGCCAGGCCAGCTGCCGGACGAACGCCTCCGCACCGCTGCCGCCGCGTCGTTCGGCGGACGCCACCAGCTCGGCCGCGGAGACGCAGCCGAAGTGCAGGTAGGGCGAGAGGCGGGAGGTGCCGTCGGCGGCGAGGTCGTCGTGCAGTTCCTCGTACCGCTCCAGGGCGTAGCCCTGCCAGAGCTTGCGGCCGGGGCGCTCACCGCCCGGCGGCAGCCCCGGCGAATCCGGTGTGACGGCCGGGACGGGCTCGCTGGCGAGGCCCTCGGGCGTGCGCAGCGCCCGGGGCGCGCGGTGCACCGTCCGGCGCGGGGCCTGCTGCCAGGTCCGGAAGTACGGGGTGAACACGGCGTAGTGGTCCTTGCCGGCGGGGCTGACCGCGCCCGGTACGGCCACGGTCAGCACGCCGTCGTGGACGTGCAGACGGGAGCCGAGGGCGTCGCGCAGGGCCTGCTCGCGGCGGTGGGCGAAGGCGCTCACGCCGGCGGCGACGTGGACCGAGACGGCGTCCACCTCGGTGGCCAGCCGGGCGGTCTCGGTGGCGGCGGTGCCCCGGCGCAGCAGCAGCCTGCCGCCGAGCGGGCGCAGCGCGGCGTCGAGGTCGGTGAGGCAGTCGGCGAGGAAGGCCATCCGGTTGGGCGGGGCGAAGCCGGCGGCGTCGACCTCGGGGTCGAGGACGAACAGCGGCACGACCTCGTCGGCGGCCTCGGCGGCGGCCCGGAGCACGGGGTTGTCGTGCAGGCGCAGATCCTGGGTGAGCAGGGCGATGGAGACGGTCATCAGTGGTGGCCCGGGGGTCGTGGTGGGGTGGGATGTGGGGCAGGTCCGGCCGGTCCGGCGGAGGCGGTGTTCGGCCTTCGGCGGTGCGGTGTTCGGCGTTCGGCGGTGCGGTGTTCGGCGTTCGGTGCGCGGGGCGGTTGCCGGTCGGCGGCTGCCCTGCGGGGACAGACGAGCCTCCCACCCCGGTGCGCCGAACGGGGCACGGCGCGCCGGGAATTCACGCCCGGTCCGGATCCGGGACGGAACCGCGGGCAGCTCACCGCGTCGCCGGCCGGGGCGGGGTCCCTGCATCAGAGGGCGGGGTCCCAGCATCAGTGGGCGGGGTGCCACTCCACCAGGACGATCGTGGCGTCGTCGGTGAGCCGGTGGTCCTGGCGCTCCAGCAGTGCGTGGATCAGCCGCCGCAGTGCCTCCGGAGCGGAGACACGACGACCGGCCCGGTGGGAGCGTCGGTGCCCTCCGCCGCCGGTGGCAGCAGCGGTGCGAGCCGCACCTGCCGCACGTCGGCGAGCAGGACCAGCGCGTCGGTGAGCCCCATCGTCCGGGCCGCGTCCCGGACGGCCGTAGCGAGCTCACCGGGGCCGATCCGCTGGGAGGCTGCCAGCAGGCCCTCCATCGCCCGGCCGAAGCCGATGTCGTCCATGGCCTCCACCTTCCGCCGGGACCGTTCTCCGCCGATCGGCGCGGCCGCTCACGGCGTGCGACGGGGCCCAGGCCGTCGGGCCCTCCGGCCTCAGGCGAGGGTCAGGAAGAGCTTCTCCAGCTCCGCCTCGCTCATCGGCGGGGCTTCCCCGTCGGCGGCGGCCATGCACTGGCGCATCCCGCTGGCCACGATCTTGAATCCGGCACGGTCCAGGGCGCGGGAGACCGCCGCCAACTGGGTGACGACGTCCTTGCAGTCCCGGCCTGCCTCGATCATCGCGATCACACCGGCCAGCTGCCCCTGGGCCCGACGGAGCCGGTTCAGGACGGCGCCCACCGCTTCCTCGTCCACCTGCATCCCGGGAGCCGCCTTCCGCCGTCGTGACCGAGCCTCCAGCGTACCCCGTGGGGTATCGCGGCCGCCGGGGCCGACCCGTACGCACCCCTCCCCCGGGCCGCTCAGCGCCTGGCCAGCCGCCGCTCACCGCCCGCGCCGGGGGTGTAGGCGAGTGCGTAGTGCGAGAAGACCGCCGGTTCGTCCTCGGCGGGCAGCACGTCGTCGGTGCCGATCGAGGGCGCCTGCTTGACCACGCCCTTGGCGAACGCGACCCGGACGTAGCCGGGCCCGACCACGGCGCCGTCGAGCGGGACGAACACCAGCCGCCGCCGGGACGGCAGGCCGACCGTGACGGTCACGAAGAACGGCTGGTCACTGGCCGTCTCCACGTACACCGACTCCAGCGTGCCGATCCGGTGGTCCTTCTCGTCGACCACGGCGTGGCCGCGCCACTCCCTGATGTCAGCCATTCCGATCACCGCAGCCTCCCGTTCACCGCAGCCTCCCGTGTCGCCGGTGCCGTCGTGGGACACCCGGGATCTCCATCCTGCGCCGCGACGGGCCGGGGCGCCCGGCGAGCACCGCGGCACCCGACCGGCCGGAGAAGGGGTACGCGGGCTGGCGGCCCCCGGCACTCGTCGACGGGCCCGCGCAGCCGGCGCTCCCGGGAGGCCGGGCCGAGCGGGTGCACGCCGAGGCCGCCGCCCAGCAGGTGAGCCTGCCCGGCGCCGTCCTGCACTCGCTGCGGCACGCTTCGGTGGCGGGGCCGGCGATGCCGTGGGAGCGGCACCGCGCCCTGGAGCTGTCCGGCCGATCAGGTGACGCGCCGGGCTCGGCCCCCATGGGAAGGGGTGGCTGTGACGGAGACGGCTCATGAAGCGGCCGTTGCGTGGGCGCAGAAGATCATGGACGCGGATTGTGCCGACGATGCCGAGCCGTGCGGGGTGGTGGTGGCGTTGGGCAAGGCCCTCGGCTGTCCGAGCGGCTACGGCAGCGACTTGATCTTCTGGCCCGAGGGAAGGCAGCCGACGGCTCCCGAGGTCGTCGGTCAGGCGTTGGGGTACCGGCCCTTCGCCCTGTGAGAGGGCCCCGAGCCCGCGGCCGGACGGCCGGCCACCGTGTGCCCGATGGTGCGCCGCCGTGGGTAGGACGGCAAGGACCGTCAGCCTTTCGGCGGCCCGAGCCGGTGCCCGGGTCTTCTCCGGTACCGGAGCGGACTCCGGCTACCGCTCCGGTACCGGGGAGGCGGTCACTGTCGGGGGAAGTCCTGGTCCGCCCGGAGGGCGAGGGTGCGCCACCCATGGGTGATCTCCTCGCGCAGCGCGCCCGCGTCGGGCTCGGTGCTGCCCGGGCCGCGGCGCGTCGTCAGCAGGTCCAGCAGTGCGCCACCGTCGCCGGGGCGGGTCTGCGGGTCCGCGCTCAGCGCCCGGCCGACCACCGCCGCGAGCGCCGGGTCGAGCGCGGCGAGGGCTGCCAGAGCCGTCGGCTCCGGGCCGGTGTCGACGATCCGGCGGATCACCGCCCCCGTGCTGGCGGCCGCGAACGGACTCCCCCCGTGGGCCGCGCACACCACGCAGCAGGCCCAGGCCCAGACGTCCGCCGCCGGGCCGACCGGCCCGTCGCCGAACTGTTCGGGCGCCATGTAGGTCAGCGTCCCCGGGCCGCCGCCGGTGCGGGTCAGCCGGGTGCCGTCGACGATCGCCGCGATGCCGAAGTCGAGCAGCCGCGGCCCCGCCGTCGTCAGCATGATGTTGGCGGGCTTGAGGTCCCGGTGCACCAGCCCCAGCCGGTGCACTCCGCGCAGCGCGACGGCCAGCGCGAGCGCGAGGGCCCGCAGCGCCTCCGGGGAGCGGATCGGCCCCTGCTCGCGCAGATGGACGTCGAGCGGGCGGCCGTCCAGCAGTTCCATGGCCAGGTAGGGGCGCCCGGAGTCCACACCGGCGTCCAGCACCCGGGCGGTGTAGGCGCCGGAGACCATCGCCAGCACCTCCGCCTCGCGCTCGAAGCGACGCAACAGGTCGGCTTCCCCGAGGAGTTCGGGGTTGATCGTCTTCAACGCGACCTGGGTGGCCGAGCCCTCCCGACGGGCCAGGTAGACCGTCCCCATGCCGCCGGCCCCGATCCGGCCGAGCAGTTGGTACCCGCCGATCGTCCGCGGCTCGTGCGGGTACAGCGCCTGGTGCGGGACGTGCCCGACGGGTGAGGCGGGTGAGGCGGGTCCGGCCTGCCCGGCGGGTTCGACGCGCCCGAGGTGCAGCGGAGCCGGCGCGCCCTGCGGCGCCGGTGGGGCGGGGACGGACCACGGCGCGTCGACCGGGGCGGCGGGCATCGGCAGGTAGGGCGCGGGCCGGGCGGCGGGCGGAGCATCCGCCGGGACGTGGGCCGTGCGGCCGGCACCGCCGGCCAGCGGGCGCCGGCTGGTCACGAGCGCGATGATCTGGAACATCAGCGCACCCTCGACCACCCCGATCGGCAGCACCAGTGCACCGAGCACCGCGCGGAGGACGAAGCCGCCGATCAGCCGGACGATACTGCCCGTGGTCGTCCCGGCCCCCGGGGGCATGCCGACGACCAGCAGGTTGCGCTGCGTCAGGAGCCAGAGGAACACCCAGCCGAGCAGGGCGACCACCGCCGGGATGAGGTAGATCGGCTGCGTGATGGAGAAGTGGACGTCCAGGGCCTGGGCGATGGCCAGCGGGCTCTCCGAGACGATCGACGGCATCATGTAGACGAAGTCGGTGTCGGCGATCGTCGAGTTCAGCAGGGCCAGCAGGCCGGCCGCGCTCAGCAGCACGAGCACCTGTTCACCGACCGCCGCCGCCGTCAGCCCCGACGGCACCGCCACCCTCCCGCCCGCGCCCGCGAGGCGACCGATCGCGCGATGGCGGGTGGCCTGCTGAGCCAGCATCAGAAGCGGCAAGGACACCATCCGCACGACCAGTGCGACGCCGCCCAGGACCAGGATGATCAGGCCCAGCGGAGTCTCCGTGTAGCTCTCCATGAACGCCCCCCGTTGTGCCGTTCGCCGGTCAAGCAGACCGAGTATAGGCCGCGTCGCGATCACTCCGGCCGAACGGCGAACGGGGTCCGGGGGACGGCGAGTACGGCCCGGGCGGACGGCGGCCCGGGCGTCCTTCACACGCCACGGCGCCGGGCCGGGCGGGCCGGTACGCCCGACGCGCACAGGAGTTGCCAGGCCACCGCCGCGGTCAGCCCCCAGCTCAGCCACCCCACGCCGAAGTGGCCGGACCACCCGGCCAGCAGCAGCGTCAGCCCGAGGCAGGGCAGCGCCCAGCGCAGGGTCCGCCGCCAGGACGCCCCGGCCACCGCGGCCGCCAGCACGCCGACCCCGAAGTACCCGACGAGGCTCCCGCACAGCAGCCGGCGCGCACCCTCCGGGGTGTGGCCGTACGGGTGCGCGAGGCCCAGGCCCGGCCCGGCCCCCAGGACGGCGAGCGCGCACGTCGTGGCGGCGTGCAGCGCCGTCATGACGCGCACCGGAAGGACGCCCGGGCCGTCCTTCGGCACACCGCCGTACCCGTGCGGCAGCGACATGCTCCACCAGCCGATGAGTAGCGCGAAGCCGCCCGCCGCGGCGCGGACCAGGGCCGCGCGCCAGACGGCCTCCCCCGCCACCGACGTGATCTGGATGACCCCCTCGCCCAGCACGATGATGACGAACAGGCCCAGCCGCTCCACCGGGTGCGGGGCGTCGGCGTAGGCCGCCTCGACCACCGGCACGCGCTCCGCGGTCCCCCGCTTCCTGATCAGGCGCTCCAGCCGCTCCTACGCCAGTCGCAGCACCCGGCTGCCGGGGGTGGCGACGACCAGGTCGAGGAAGAGCTCGGTCCAGGAGGCATGCCGCTCGACGGGCGGCTGACATGTGCTCATGGGGAGAACATCGGCCGGCGGCCCGCCCGCTGGAGCGAGCCCGGTGTCCGTTGCCTCCTGTGCCCTTCGCCCTGCCTCCCGGCTCCCAGCTCCCGGCTCCCGGCTCCCGGCTCCTGTGCCGTACCGCCGGTCGGCGGGTGCGGCTAGATTTCCATGGACATGTACACCGCGCGCTTGCCGTAGCAGGCCGGAACGGCGACCTCGCGGTGGGTGCGGTAGCCCAGCAGGGCGAGCAGGATGTCGCTGCGCCGGACCGCCACCATGGAGATCCGCTCGAAGCCCTGCTCCTGCGCCTCCTCGCGGATGTGGCGGATGAACCGGAGCGCCACGTCCTTGCCGCGCAGCGGCTCCGCGATGACGAAGTCGTGCACGTGCAGGTTGCGCGACTGGAAGTCGGCCTCCTCCACCTGCCCCAGGTCCGGGCACTGGTAGAGCGGGTAGGGCAGGCTCAGCAGATAGCCGCCGACCTTGCCCCCGTGCTCCAGCACGAAGCAGGTGTCGGGTGAGGAACGCGCCCTGGACTGCAGCGCCTCCCGGCCCTCGGAGAGGTCGTCCGCCGCGTAGGCGTCGGACTCCAGCGCCACGACGGCGTCCCAGTCCTCGTCGGCCAGCAGGCGGAAGCTGATGTCGTCCGTCATCTACTCGGCCCCTCCGACGGTGGCACCGGCTCCGCCGGCGGGGCTGCCGCCCGGGCCGGTCAGGCCGTCGGTGCGGGCGGCCGCCACCATCGGGCCCCAGGCGGCGATCAGTCGCGCGAAGTCCTCGACGTCCGCCTTGGCCTCGTCGAGCAGGCGCTCCCGCAGCGGGGCCAGGTGCTCGGCGAACTCCGCGTACTTCCCGCCCAGTTGCCGGTACGAGCGGTCGAGGACGTCCAGCCGGTGGACGTTCTCCGCCCGGTCCGTCCCGGCGCTGTCCCTGACCAGCTCCAGGATCGTGTCGACCCGTACGTGGTGCTGCTCGTCGAGCAGCTCGCCGCCGGCCGCCATCATCCGGCCGTAGACGGGGTAGAGGTAGAGCATCGACAGCAGGAACTTGGTGAACCGCAGCTGGTAGGCGGTGAATCCGGCGCCGCTCCGGCGGCCCGGGGTGTAGTAGTTCACGATGTGCCGGTTGTGCACCACGCCGGGCAGGGTGGCGTCCAGGACCACGTGCAGCAGGAAGTAGTCACTGCCGATGGTCTCGGTCGCGGGCGGCAGCGGGACGCGCTCGTAGACCTCGTGATCGAAGCCGATGTTGCACATGTCCACCTGCCAGATGTCGGGAGCCCCGAGCACCGACTCGTCGGCGGTGAACGGGTCCGTCCCGCCCCCGGTGAACGACGCCTCGACCAGCTGCCGCTTCTCCTCCTCGGACCAGACGGGCGGCGCCCAGAGGCTGACCACGTCGTAGTAGAGAGCCGGGTCCAGCTCGCGGATCTCGCTGACGTCGACGGAGAGTTCACCGATGAAGGAGCTGCCGACCAGTGACACCGGCTTCTCGGCGTCCGCCGGCTCCAGCTCGCTCTTGGTGACGGCCGCCTCCGCGTCGGCCGCCCGCTTCCCGAGCGACAGCAGCTCCTGGTGGATCGGGAAGACCGGCTTCCCGCCCAGGACCTGGTAGTCGCTGTCCGAGTCCCGGCGGTGGACGGAGTCGCAGCCGAGGGCGGCGGCGATCAGGAACGCCCGGTTGGTGCAGGCACCGTAGGAGACGGCGTCGGGCAGCATCAGATCGAGCAGCCGGGCCGGTTCGGCGACGCCGGCGGCGTCGACCACCCGCTCCAGGAACTCCCGCTGGCGGGCCTCGTCGAGGTGGTGCACGACCACGCCCGCCGCCCCGGGCAGTTCGGCCACGGCGCGCGCGTGCGCCGCGAAGGTCGACGCGTCCGAGGAGTCCAGGACGACCAGGTGCACCTCGACCTCGAAGTGCTCGGCGGCGTACGCGGCCTCCTTGCCGATCGCCGAAATCGTCTCGGCACAGGCCCGGTTGGTGGGCAGGGCCAGACAGATTCTGCGCATGCCAGTTCTCCGTTCGGTCATCAGGTGTCTTGCTGTTACCGCGAGTTGGGCGAGGTCGAGCATGTACCGCAGACCCGGTGCGCGCGGTGGCGAAGCGCTGGGGGCGCCGTGGACCGGCGCAGCGCCGTCCGGCATCCGTTCCGGTCACTCCAGAGGTCGAGTCCGTTTACCACCACGCCGATCAGGTACTCCTTGCGGCGCCCGGACCGGCGCCCACCGGTGTCGGCAGCGGGCGCGGCTCCGGCACCACCACCGGCGCCGGCACCACCCGAACCGGCCGGACAGGCTGAACGGGCCCGAAGGACCGAACGGGCCGGGGCACGGCGAAGGCGTGACCGGCCACCGAATGGACCACACCCCGAGACCGCCACAACTCACCGATTTAGCTTGGCAGTTGATGCCCACGACGGGGACTCCTGCCAAGGCGCCCCCGCGCCGCCGACTGGCATTCCCCTACGGTGGACTAGACCAACTTCCGGTGTCAACCGCCTCCTTGGATCGGCTCCGGGCCACGGGGGCACGCTGCCCGATCGGGCAGCCGCCGCTGCCCGCGGCACGAAGCCGTGCGACGGCCCTCGGGAGGTGGGCCGTACACCCTTGACCACCGGGTTGCCGGGCCCGGGCGCTCGGTTGGCGCGGACCGTCCGACCGGTCCGGGTCTCAAGGTCCTCCCCGGCCGTCCGTCAGGGTGCGGACGTCGAGCAGCGGTGGATCGACCGGCCAGGGCAGCGCGGTGCCGGAGGCGCTCGCCGCCAGGCGCAGCGCGCCGAGCAGTGGCGGCCCGTCGGGGCGGTGCGGGCGCGCCGTCGGGAGGCGGTCGGTCAGCGCCGCCAGTGCCGCCTCACTCAGGCGGTCCAGGGCGAACAGGCCCCCGGTCAGGGCGACCCGCGGGTCCGGCAGCCCGACGGCCCGGACGACCGCGGCGGCCGCGTCCGCGATCTCCTCCCCCGCCCGCCGCACGATCGCGCCCGCGACCGGGCAGCCGCCGTCGGCCGCGTCGACCACGTCGGGGGCGAAGGCGGCCAGCAGGGCGGCCCGATCGGGGCGCGGCTGCAGGGCGGCGGGCAGGCCGGCCACCGGGCCGTAGCGGCGCTCGGCCGACGCCAGCAGTACGGCCGAGCCGCCCGTCCGGCCGTCGTGGGCGCGCAGCGCCGACTCCAGGCCGGCCCGGCCGATCCAGCCGCCGCTGCCGCAGTCGCCGAGCAGTTGGCCCCATCCGTCGGCCCGGTGCCAGCCCGTGTCCGGGTGGACGCCGATCGAGACCAGACCGGTCCCGGCGGCCACGGCCACACCCGGCCGACGTCCGAGGGCGCCCACGTGGGCGGTGACGGCGTCGCCGGCCAGCACCAACCGGTCCGCACCCGTCGCGCGGGCGAGCGGGACGGGGAGTTCGCGGGCGAGGTCCCGGCCGAGCAGGGCCATGCCCGTGGCCCCGACGGCCACCGCCCCGATCCGCGCGCCGGGCGGCAGGCCGGCGATCAGCGTGCCCAGGGCGGGGAGTACACGGCTCAGCAACGCCTGCGCGTCGTGCCCTCCTGCGGTGATCCGGGCCGGGGCCGCGATCCGGTCGGTCCGGGCACCGGCGAGGTCGGCGGGCCACCCGCTGGGAGCCAGGGCGAGCCGGACTCCCGTGCCGCCGACATCGATCCCGACCACCCAGCTGCCGTCCCGACAGTCCTGGCCGACCTGGCCGGGATGGCCGGGATGGCCGGGATGGCCGGGATGGGGCGTGGTGGAGCCGACGGGGTGCGGCCCGGCGGGATCGATCCGGTCCACAGCGGCCCTCCGCTCGGTGCTGTTCGTGCCCGCGACGGGACATCCGTACGAGCCGGCTCGGCTTCCCCGTGGGGTGTCACCCCCGGGGCCTGTCCGAAGTGTGCCACCGCGCCCCGCCGGGCAGCCGTCGATCCGGAGGTCCCGGGCGCCGTCGTCCGCTCTGTCCCCTGGATGAATGAGGCGAAGGGTTAGTGGTCGTAGGCGGTCAGCGAGCGCATGGCGGGTTGGTCGCTGTGGTCGTTGTGCCAGATCGCACTGGTCAGCGCGAGGGTGCGTTGTAGGCCACGCACCATCACCCCGGTCGGTGTGCGGCCTTGGTGGCGTTCGAGGTCGAGCTGGGCCTTGAAGGTCTGGTTGACGGACTCGATGATCTGCCGTAGCGGCTTTACCAGGGCGGATCCGGCCCGCGAGGGCTCGCCTTGCGGGCCGGCCGCAGCAGCCGCATTCCCCACTCGGCGCGTTCGCGTTCGAAGGCGCGGCCGTAGTACCGCCGGTCGCTGATCAGGGTCTGGCCCGGGCGGGCCGCCATGAGGTGCGGTTCGGCGTCGAGCCTGCCGAGGGGTCTCGCGTCCGTCGGCCTTCGCGCCGGTCAGCGCGAAGGCCGACGGGCAGGCCGTGCAGGGTGCACACGAGGTGCGGGCGCGGGCCCCAGAAGTAGCGGGAGTGGCTGGCGCGGTAGCCGTACTCGGCCCAGCCGGCCAGACGGAGCGCTCGGCGGTCTCGCGGGAGCGCCCGCATTCCACGGGTGTGGAGTCACCGCGCGCGACGCGTCGGTCGCGGTGCTCGGGCCGGCCGGGACCGTCTCCGACGGCGAACGCGTCCGCTACGTCCAGGACGGGCTCGTCCACCCGGCGCACTACCGCCGGAGCGTGGAGCTCGCCCGGTTCTCCACCGGCCACGAGTCGACGCCGGAGGGACAGCGCAACCAGGCCTCCTACCGCTCGCCGGGATTCCTCTCCTACGAGGAGCAGATGTCGGCGTCCGGGCTCCCCCGGGCCCGGACGCCCGGTTCGGCACCTCCCGGCACCGGACCGCAGGGGGAGCGGCTGACGGTTCCCGTGCCCGCCCTCGCCGCGGGCACGGGAACGGCGGGCACGGGTGCGGCGGGCACCGGCGGGGCCGCCCCGGTGGCGGCGGGCGGTTCAGCCGCGCTTGACGGCCACGCCGCCGTACATCGCGATGTCCTGGTCGCGCACCGGCGCCGCCTCCGCGTCCGGCCGCCACTGGTGGACCAGGGTCACGCCCGGGTCGAGCAGGTCGTAGCCGTCGAAGAAGGCGAGCGTCTCGTCCTTGTCGCGGATCTGCAGGGGAATCCCACGCGCGTTGTACTCGCGGCCGACACCGCCCACACCCACCGGGTCGGTGTCCCCGGTGAAGACGGTCAGCGCCAGGAAGCTCCCCGGGGCCAGCTCGTCCATGAACCGCCGCACGATGCCCTGCGGGTCGTCCTGGTCGAGGACGAAGTGCACGATCGCGATCAGCGAGAGCGCCACCGGCTGCGTCAGGTCCAGGACCTCGCGCAGCTGCGGGGCACCGATGATCGAGTCGACGTCGCGGAAGTCGGCGTCGATGTAGGAGGTCCGGCCCTCCTCGGTGCTCGACATCAGCGCGCGGGCGTGGGTCAGCACGATCGGGTCGTTGTCGACGTAGGCGACGCGGGCTTCTGGGGCGATGCCCTGGGCGATCTCGTGCACGTTGGGCGAGGTCGGGATCCCGGTGCCGATGTCCAGGAACTGGCGGACCTTGTGCTCCTCGGCGAGGTGGCGGACCACCCGCTGCATGAAGGTGCGGGTGGTGCGCATCGAGGTCGGCAGGGCCGGCCAGGCCTTGACCGAGGCGTGGGCGGCGGTCCGGTCCGCCTCGAAGTTGGTCTTGCCGCCGATGAGGTAGTCGTACACCCGGGCCGAGTGCGGGACGTCCATCCGCAGGTCCACCCCCGGCCAGCGCCGCTCCTGCCGGTTCCCTGACATCCACCCCATGCCTGACATCCTCGCCCCTCCCGCTCCCCGCTCACCCGGGGAAGCAGCTCCGGCCGCCCCGCTGGCGGGCCATCGTGCGCATGGTAACGGTGCCGCCCGAACAGCGCGGCTGCCGGGGGCCGGACAGCGCGGGGCCGGTCGCGGGACCAACGCCCGGCGGCCGCAGCAGCCGTGGTGCCCCGTCAACCCGGCGCGCCCGGGCTCGCGGGCGCGACGGGCTCCACGGAGCCCGGTACAGCGGGGCGACCGGGCTGAGCGCGGCGGGCGTGCCGCGCGGGCGGCCGGGACCAGGCCGGACTGGTAGGCGATGGCGACCAGTTGGGCCCGGTCGCGGGCGTCGAGCTTGGACATCGCGCGGTGCACATGCGTCCGGACGGTGAACGGGCTGACGTACATCCGCTCGGCGATCTCCTCGTTGGTCAGAGCGTGGTGGAGGTCGGCCGGGACTCCGCGCCCGGCAGCCCGAGCCGCAGATCGAGGGCGGGCAGGGCGAGGACGCCGAGGCCCACGGCAGCACCGCCACCGGGCGGCGCAGCACCAGGCGGGCCCAGCGGGTGCCGCCGTTGGCCGGCTGCCGCTCCGCTTCGGCGGCGGCCGGGGCCACCGGGCTCCCGGCGGTGGTGCCGTCGGCGACGGCACGCAGCCGGCCGACACGGCCCCGGCGGGCGGCGCGCCGGGCCCGGCGCGGCAGCACCCGGTCGCCGAGGAAGCCGAGCAGGGCCGGGACCAGTGTCAGGGCGATCACGACCGCGATCACGACCGTACCGGCGGCCGCCATGCCCATCTTGGCGAGGATCGGGATGCCCACCACGGAGAGCCCGGCCAGCGCGATGACGACCGTCAGCCCGGCGAAGACCACGGCGGAGCCGGCCGTGCCGACCGCCCGGCCGGCGGCCTCCTTCGGCTCGTACCCCTCCAGGAGTTCGGCGCGGTAGCGGGAGACGATGAAGACGGCGTAGTCGATCCCGACGGCGAGGCCGAGCATCATCGCGAGCGTGCTGGTCGTGGTGGAGAGGCTGAGCGTACTGCCGAGGGCGGTGATCGCCGCGATGCCGAGGCCGACGCCGACCAGGGCGGTCAGCAGCAGACCGGCGGCGGCCAGGGATCCGAAGGTGATCACCACACGACGGCGGAGATCGCCATGCCGATGGCCTCCGACGTGCCGCCCACCTCCCCGCCGCCCAGAGCGCGGAGCCGCCGATCTCGACCGTGAGGCCGGCGTCCCGCCCGTGCTGCGCCGCCTGTTGGAGGGCATCCGTGGCGGCCGTGCCCAGGGAGCCGGGCTTGGCGTCGTAGCCGATCGTCGCGTAGGCGGTCGAGCCGTCCTCGGAGACGGTGCCCGCCTGGAACGGGCTGACCGCGCCGGTGACCTGCTCGCCGTGGGCGAGCTCGGCGACCGTCCGCTCCACGGCCTGCTGGTGGGTGGCCGCGGTGATCTTCTGCCCGGACGGGGCGACGAAGACCCGGCGGGCCGACGCGCCCTCGGCGGTGCTGCCGGGGAAGCGCGCGTCCATCAGGTCGAAGGCCTGCTGTGCTTCCGTGCCCGGCATCGCGAAGCCGTCGTCGGGTGCCGCGGGTGCCTTGGCGGCCAGGACTCCGGCGGTCGCCAGCAGGGCGACCCAGAGGAGGGTCGTCAGGCGGCACCTGAGGAAGGCCCATCGGCCCAGGCGGTACAGGAATGTGGCCACGGGAGAGCAGACTCCTTCGGATGACGTTCACGGGTGCGGCGGCGGGCCCGGGGCCGCGGCACGGCCCGGGGCGCCCGGAGCATGGCCATCCTCGATCGCGGGGGGCCGCCGCGTCGTCCTCGCTGCGCAGGCCGTTCACGTAGTCCGTGCGCAGTAGCGCGGCACCCGGACGGAGTACGTCAGCTGCACCGCGGGGAGCAGCCGCCGGGCCTTCCGGCTCCCCGGCCCGGCCTCCACCGGGGTGGTCCGGGGCGGACGGCGACGTCCGGCGGGCCCCGGCGGTCCGGTGACCGCCCGGTCACCGGGGCAGTCACCCGGGCGGTCGGTGACGACGGGCCGGGAACGGGCAGGCGAAGTAGCGTGATGTGCCTGGCCCGACCGATTTGTCCGGTCCGGCCGGAAACGAACCCGCTCGATGATCTGATCATCCTGCCGCCGGAGGTGGCCTCATGGGCGTTCCAGCCGCTCGCATCGTGTTCGACGAGAGCGACCGCGCGGTCGTCGCGGACGCGGTGGCGGAGATCCTCGCCACCGGTGCGCTGACCCTCGGCCCCTGGACCGAGCGCTTCGAGCAGGCCTTCGCGGCCGAGCACGGCGCCTCGCACGCCGTGGCCGTCGCCAGCGGGACGGCCGCGCTGGAGATCGTCCTGCGCACCGTCGACGTCCGTGACCGCGACGTGGTCGTCCCGGCGGTCACCTTCTACGCGACCGCCGCCGCCGTCGTCCACGCCGGCGGACGCCCCGTCCTCGCCGACGTCGACCCGGCGACCTTCGCGCTCTCCCCCGAGACGCTGGAGGCGGCCCTCACCCCGGACACCGCCGCCGTGGTGCTGGTGCACATCGGCGGCCTGATCACCCCCGAGGTCGACGAGCTGCGCGCGATCTGCGACCGCCGGGGCATCCCGCTGGTCGAGGACGCCGCCCACGCGCACGGCAGCAGCTACGCCGGGCGCGCGGCCGGGTCGTTCGGCCTGGCCGGCGCCTTCTCGTTCTACCCGACCAAGGTCACCACCAGCGGCGAGGGCGGCATGATCCTCACCGAGTCGTCCGACCTGCGCGACGAGGCACGGATCCACCGGGACCAGGGCAAGGGCTCGTTCACCACCAACCACCACGTCCGGTTCGGCGCCTCCTGGCGGCTGAGCGAGCTCAACGCCGTCGTCGGCGCGGTGCACCTGCGCCGGCTCAAGGAGTTCGTGGAGACCCGGCGCCGGGTGGCCCAGCGGTACGACGCGGCGCTCGCCGGGCTCGACGGGCTGCGGCCGACGGTCGAGCCGGTCGGCTGCCGCAGCAACTACTACAAGTACGTCGCCCTGCTGCCGGCCGGCGTCGACCGCGCCGCGTTCAAGCGGGCGGTGGCCGAGGAGCACGGGGTGCGGCTCTCCGGCGAGGTGTACGACCTGCCGCTGCACCTCCAGCCGGTGCTGGCCCCCTACCGGCGCGGGCCGCTGCCGGTCGCCGAGGACCTCTGCGCCCGGCAGATCTGCCTGCCGGTGCACTCCGACATGACCGAGGACGAGACGGACCAGGTGATCGAGGCGGTCACCGCCGTCCACCGCCGGCTCGCCGGATGACCGGGACGGCCGAGAGCACCGGGGCCGCCGGACCCACAGCGACCGCCGGGGCCGCCGGACGGGTCGGCCGGTCCCGATGACCGGAACCACCAGGAAGCCCGGAACCACCGGAACCACCGGGACGCCCCCGGACCGGACGGTCCGGGCGAAGGCCGGACAAGGAGAGAGACCGTGCGCGTAGCCGTCACCGGGGGATGCGGATTCATCGGCTCACACGTCGTGGACCGGCTGATCACAGCCGGCCACGAGGTGCTCGCGGTGGACACCACCGACAAGTACCTCAATGCCGACGCGGAGCACGCCCGCATCGACATCCTCGACCTGACCGCCCTCACCAGCGCCCTGGACGGCTGCGAGGTGGTCTTCCACCTCGCAGCCATGGCCGACGTCGAGCAGGTCGCCGCCGACCCCGTCCGGGCCGTGCGGATGAACATCGACGGCACCGAGGCCGTCCTGGAGGCGTCCCGCCGCAGCGGCCTCAGCCGCACCGTGCTGGCGAGCACCGTCTGGGTCTACGGCGCCGCCCTCACCGACGACCAGCTGGACGGCGGTGCGCAGGAGCTGGACGAGCACGTGCCCATCGAGCTGGAGCGCAGCGGGCACCTGTACGTCGCCACCAAGCTGGCCGCCGAGATGCTGGTGCACAGCCACCGGGAGCTGTACGGGCAGCACTTCACCATCCTGCGCTACGGCATCCCGTACGGACCGCGGATGCGGGACGAGCTGGTGGTCGCCCGGTTCGTGCAGGCCGCGCTGGCCGGCCGGCCGATCACCATCGCGGGCGACGGCCGGCAGAGCCGCAACTTCGTCTACGTCGAGGACCTCGCGGACGCCCACGTGCGCGCCCTGTCCCCCGCCGCCGAGGACCAGACCTTCGCCCTGGAGGGCTCCACCGCCGTCTCCGTCCGGGACATCGCCGACACCGTCGACCGGCTGCTCGGCCCGGTCTCCATCTCGCACATCGAGGCCCGGGCCGCCGACTACGACGGCCGCCGCATCTCGGCCGCCCAGGCGAAGCGGCTGCTCGGCTGGTCGCCGAAGACCACCTTCACGGACGGCGTGCGGCGCTACGCGGACTGGTACCGCGACGAGGGCGGCCCGGGCGCCGGCCGCGCGGCCGGCGGCTCCTGAGGCGGCGCCCCCGGTGCCGCACGCCCTGCTGGTCTCCGGCTCGCTCGGGCAGGGCCACGACGTGATGGCCCAGGCCTGCGCCGACTCGCTGCGGGCGCGCGGCTGGACCACCGCCACGGTGGACGCCATGGCGCTGCTCGGACAGCGCGCGGGCGCGGTCGGCGAGGCGGTCTTCCGCCGGCTGCTCGACCTGCCCGGCGTCTACGACGCCTTCCACTTCGCCGCGCTGCGCCCCGGCGCCCGGCCGGCCCTGCTCGCCGACGCCGCTGCGCGGACCAGGCTCGTCCCGGCCCTGCGGGAGCTGGTCGCGCGGCAGCGGCCGGAGCTGGTGGTGTCGGTGTTCGCCACCGCCACCGCGGCGGTGAACCGGCTGCCCCGGCGGGCCGGCGGGCCGGCCTTCCGGCACCTGGTGCTCTGCACCGACGTGACACCCCACCGGCTCTGGGTGCAGGAGGGCACCGACCTCTTCCTGGTCACCTCCGAGGTCGCGGCCTGCGCGGTGCGGCGCTACCGGCCGGAGGCCGCGATCGCCGTGCTGCCGGCGCCGCTGCGGGCGCCGTTCTACCACCCGCCCACCCGCGCGGCGGCCAGGGCCGAGTTCGGGGTGCCGCCCGACGCCAGGTGCGTGCTGCTGATGTCCGGCTCCTGGGGGCTCGGTCCGCTCGCCCGCGCCGCCACCGACCTGGCGGACGCCGGGCCGCACGTGCTCGCCGTGGCCGGGCGCAACCGCGAGCTGGAGCGCCGGCTGCGCCACGCCGCCGGCCACCGTCCGCGCCTGCACCCGTTCGGCTACACCGAGCGGATCCCCGCCCTGATGACCGCCGCCGACCTGGTGGTGACCAGCTCCGGGGACACCTGCAGCGAGGCCCGGGCACTCGGCCGCCGCCTGCTCCTGCTGGACGTCGTCCAGGGCCACGGCCGGGACAACCTCCAGCACGAGCTGGAGCTGGGCCACGCCGACGTCACCTCCGCCCGACCGGCCGACGTGGTCCGCACCGCCCTCGCCGCCCTGGACCGCCCGGCCCCGCCCCCCTCGGCCGGCGCCTCCCCGGAGGGCTGGCGGACCGGCTTCGCGGCCGCCCTGGCCCAGGTCGGGCTGGTCTAGGGGTGTTGGCAGAGTTTCGCCTGATCCGGCGGGACTCTGCGAACACTCCCTAGCCGGTCCGGCCCGTGCGGGGCGGGACGGCGTGGTCGCGGAGTGGGCCGAGGGTGAGGCCGTGGGTGCGGCAGTGGGCGGCGATCAGGGGGAGGGCGGCGAGGGTGGCGCGCCAGGAGTCGGGGGCGGAGGTGCAGTCCGAGTCGTGCAGCAGGAGGGTGGCGCCGCCGGACAGGCCGGGGCGGGCGGTGGCGTACACGGAGGCGCCGGTGGCGTCGTCGGTCCAGTCCCGGCCCCAGGCCGTCCAGAGCACGGTGCGCAGGCCGAGGCGGCGGGCGGCCAGCGCCGGGCCGGCCGCCAGGACGCCGTACGGCGGGCGGTACCAGGACGGAGGGACCGCGCAGAGTTCGGTGACCGCCGCCGTGGCGCGGCGCAGTTCGCGCAGGTCGCGGGCGGGGGCCGGGTACCACTGCGGGCGGTGGTACCAGCCGTGCACGGCCACCTCGTGACCCCGGGCCACCAGCTCGCGGCCGAGCTCCGGGGCCCGCTCCAGCATCGTGCCGAGCAGGAAGAAGGTGGCCCGGACACCGAGGCCGTCCAGCGCGTCCAGGACGTACGGGGTGCTGCGCCGGTCCGGGCCGTCGTCGAAGGTCAGCGCGACGTGCCGGTCCGCGTCGCCGTACCCGGCCGTGCGCCGGGCGAGGGTGCGGCGCACGGGCGGCAGGCGGACGGCGGCCGGGGCGAGGTGGAGCAGCTCGGCGCCCGCCACGGTGAGGGCCGCCCGGCGGGCGGTGCGCGTCCGGTCCATCGGTGCCCGTCCCGGGTCAGCCGAACCGGGACGCCATGCGCCGGAACACCCCCGGTGCGACGCCGTGGACGCGTGCGGCGAGGCCGAGCCAGCGCGGGACGAAGGGCCGGTCGCAGGACGTGCTGATCGCCCCGACGACGGCTTCGGCGACCCGCTCGGCGGTCACCGGCCGAGGTCGTTCACGCTGGTAGGGGGTGCCGCGCCGGGCGAAGAAGGGGGTGTCCACCGCGCCCGGCAGGACGATCCGGACGCCGACGCCGGTACCGCGGAGCTCGTACCAGAGGCTCTCGGCGAACATCGCCAGCCCGGCCTTGGTCGCCGAGTAGGCGGCCTCGTCGCGGACGCCGACCTGCCCGGCCATCGAGCCGAGGAGCACGATCCGGCCGCGCCGGCGCTCCAGCATGCCGGGGAGAAGCAGCCGGACCAGCCGTAGCGGGGCGGCCAGATTGACCTCGATCATCCGGTCCAGGGTGTCGGTGGGGGTCTGCGTGAAGGGGCCGCGCCAGCCGAGGCCGGCACTGGCGATCAGGACGTCGACCTGCCCGGCGGCGGCCAGGGCCGCCTCGGCGAGGCGCTGCGGGCCGTCCGGCTTGGAGAGGTCCTCGGGCAGGGCCCGGCCGCCGGTGCGGGCGGCGACCGCGTCCAGCCGGGTGCGGTCGGTGCCGGAGAGCAGCAGCTGCCAGCCGGACGGCGCGAGTCGGGCGGCGGTCGCCGCGCCGATGCCGGAGGAGGCTCCGGTGACCAGCGCCACCGGCGGCCCGGCGGCAGGGGCCCCGGGCCGGTCCGGCCGCCGGGGCCGGTGACGGCCTTCGTCCACCATGGCTGCTCCCGTCCTTCCCACACCTGGCCGTCCGTTTTGTCCGGCAAGTCACCTTCGCACGGGGGCGCCGTCCGGGCTACCGGGGTGGGATCGCGGCCGCCTCGCTCCGGCCGTCGGCCGCCGCCGCGACCGGCCGCACCTCGGCCTCCACCTCGCCGAAGCGGGAGAGCACGAAGGTGCCGCCGACCGCCACCGCGAAGCCGACCAGCGCGCACCAGGCGTAGCCCGGCCGCGCCGCGTCGCCCAGCACGACCACGCCGACCAGGGCCGGACCGAAGGTCTCGGTCACCGTCCCGGCCGCCGTCGCCGCCGTTACGGTGCCCCGCTGCAGCGCGAGCGCGTACGCGAGGTAGCCGCCGAGGCCGCCCAGGGCGAGCCCGTACGCCGCCGGGTCGGTCAGCACGTCGGCCACCCCGCCGACGTCCAGCACCCGGACGGCCAGGCTGGTCACGCCGAAGCCGACCCCGGCGAGCAGGCCCAGACCGGCCGCCGCGGCGCCGCCGCCCCGGCGGGCCAGCACCAGGGTGAGCAGCAGCATCAGGACGGTGGTCCCGAGCAGCGCCCAGTGGAAGGCCGGCGCGGCGTACTCACGGCCCTCCCGCCCGGAGCCGAGGGCCAGCAGGGTGAGCCCGGCGACCACGGCCACGATCGCGGCCACGTCGCCGCGCCGCAGCCGGGCGCCGAGCAGCCAGACCGCGGCGAGCGCCGTCACCGCCAGACCCGCGTTGGTGACCGCCTGGACCAGGAAGAGCGGCAGGCTGCGCAGCGCGACGACGCTCAGCACGAAGCCGCCGATGTCCAGCGCCGTCCCGAGCAGGAACTGCCAGGAGCGCGCCAGGGCGGCGAGCAGCCCGACCCGCACCCGGTCCGACCGCGGCGCCGACCGCGCGCCGCGCGCCTGGAAGACCGAGCCGAAGCCGAAGCAGACGGTCGCGACCAGGGCGGTGGTGAGTCCGAGCAGCATGACTCTCCTCGCTCCTCGGGGCGGGCTCCACGACCAGTCTGGTCCCGTGCGGGCGCACCCGCACGGGGTGCGGGTACGGCGGGCGCCGCACCGGCGGGCGCCGCACCGGCGCGAGCCGGCGCGCCGGTGTCACGGCTTGATGGCCACGGCCGCGTAGAGGGAGGCCTCGGTGTCGGACACGGCGGTGTCCTCGGGGCCGGCCGGGCGCCAGCGCGGGGTGGGGACGAGCCCGGGGGCGAGGAGCGTCCAGCCGTCGAAGAACCGGGCGATCTCATGGTGCGCGCGGGCCTGGCCGGGGGCGCCCGCGGCGCGGTAGATGCCGGCCAGCCGGGCGATCTCCTCGGGCGCGAAGTCGGCGGTGACGTGGGAGAGCACCAGGGCACTGCCGGGCGCGAGGGCGGCCTTCAGGTGTTCGACGATCGCGTGGGCGCGCTGCACCGCGGCGCCGTCGGGGCCGTCCGGCGCGACGGTGCCGTCCGGCGCGACGGGGGCGTCGGGCGCGTCGGGGTCGCCGGGCGCGTCGGGGTCGTCGGGGACGAAGTGCAGGACGGCGTTCAGGGAGAGGGCGACCGGGCGGGCGAGGTCGATGGTGTCCCGCAGACCGGGTGCGGCGAGCAGCGCCGCCGGCTCGGTCAGCTCGGCCTCGACGTACGCGGTGCGGCCCTCGCGGGCCCCGGTGAGCAGGGCCTGGGCGTGCGAGAGCACGATCGGGTCGTTGTCGACGTAGACCACCCGGGCCCGCGGGTTCACCCGTTGGGCGATCTCGTGCAGGTTGGGCGAGGTGGGGATGCCGGTGCCGATGTCGAGGAACTGGTCCAGGCCGGCCTCGGCGAGGGCGCGCGTCGAGCGGTGCATGAAGGCACGGTTGGCGCGCGCGGTCGCGCGCACCCAGGGGAGCGCGGCGAGCGCCTGGCCGGCCGCCTCGCGGTCGGCGGCGAAGTTGGTGATGCCGCCCAGGAAGTAGTCGTACATCCGGGCCGAGTGCGGCACGTTCAGTCGTAGGTCGACACCGTCGTAAAGGCTCATCGCTCTCCCCGGCCGCAGGACTCACCCGTCGTTGCCCACGCTACCGGCCCGTCAACCGCCGTTCCGGTCCGTGGAGTTCCGCTGGCCGATGATCCGCAGATCGGACGTAATGACTGTCGGTATTCGCACAAACGCCTGCGGTGACGAAACCTGGTGGAATGGGGTCCGCGGGCACGGGGCCCGCACCCTCGGGCGGCCGGCGGTCGGTCGGCGGCGGTGGAAGGCAGGTTCGATGACGATCGACAGGGGTGTCCGGGTACTCGGGCACCGGGGAGGACCGGCGCCGGCGGGCCCGGGCGGGGGCGGCCGCCGGAGGAACGGCCACGGGGACGCCGACGAGCACGGGTACAGCGGCCCGGAGTACGCCAACATCCGCCTGGAGCTTGCCTATTCGGCGTTCTGCGAGACCCATGAGCCGGCCTGGCGGGCCCTCGCCCTGACCCGGATAGGCAACCGCGCGGACGCGGCGCTGATCGTCGAGGCGGTCAAGGAGGACCTCGCCCGGCACTGGGCCCACGTCCTGCGGTTCGAGGAACCGGCCGCGTACGCCTGGCGGCTGGCGAACCGTCATGTCGCCGACTGGGTGTCCGGCGAGGAGCGGGTCGAGGTGGAGGCGGTCACCTTCGAGGCCGTCATCGGAGCGTTCAAGGACGTCGCCAACGGCCTGCTGCACAGCGAGGCGGACGAGGTCCGGCTCTATGCGGCGATCCTCGAACTCCCCGACCGGCAGCGGGACGTGGTCGTCCTGCGGTACCTGCTCGGGCTGCACGTCAAGGTGATCGGCGCTTATCTGGGCCGGCCCGTCGCCACCGTCCACTCCAACCTCCGGCACGCCCGCGAGCGGCTGGCCAGACGGCTCGGTGTGCGCGAACTGCCGGACCGGGGAGGCGAACAGTGATCCCCCGGCCCCCGGCCGAGGCGCCCGCCGCACCGGCCACGCCACCAGGGGCCGTGCCACCGGCCGAGGGCGGGACGGCGACGCCGCACATCCCCCGGCCCGAACGGGCTCACGCCGAGCGGATCGCCGCGCTGCGCCTGGCCAGGCTCACGGCCGCCCCCACCCACCTGCCGTCCGAGCACGAACAGGCCGCCTTCGAGCTGGGCCTGGTGGTCGCCCTGGTGCTGGGTACCCCGGACGCGGCCCGGGGGCTGGACCTGCTGGTCAACGCGCGGCGGATCCAGCCGGAGGGAGCGGAGGTGTTCGCCGCGCTGCTCTACGCCACCGGCCGCGAGGAGGGCGCCGAGTTCTGGTGGCGGTTCGCCGCCGGATCGGGCAGCGGCACGGCGGCGTACTGCCTGCACCTGTACCACCTGCGGTACGGCGAGACCGACGACGCCGACTACTGGCGGGCCTGGTCCGACCAGCTCGCCGCCGCCCTGGGCCCGCCGGGAGCGCGCCCGCGCGGACCGACCCCGCCGCGGGTGGACCGGCCGCTGCTGCCGGACGACGTCCGGCGGGACGTGCTCTCGCGCTGCCACCGGGGCCTGGCGCCGCAACTGCCCCCAACGCTGGTCGAGGTGATCGACCGCCTGCCGCGCCAGGGCGATCCGGGCCGCGGCGACCCGGGCCACGGCGACAACGACCACGGCGACCCGGACCGGAGCGGTGACGTACCCAGCCCGTGGGGGCTGACCTCGGGTGCGACCTCGGCCTGTTCCTGGGACGGCGCGCAGGGGTGAACCGGGCCGCGGGACGGCCCGGCCCCGTTCGGGTGAGTCCCCGGGCCGGCGATCTCCGGACGGGGCGGGCGCAGGGCGGCGCCCGCCCCGGGCGCTCAGCGCGGGGCGAGGCGGTCGGCGATCTCCGGGCACCGGCCGGAGCCCTCGGCCGCCACCGTCGCGTCGTCCCAGCACGGCGGGCCGGCCGGGTGGGCGGCGGCATGGACCACGTAGTGCTGCGGGGCCATCGCGGTGTCCCGGCCTGGCAGGGCCTCGATCACCGTGCGGTGGGCGACCAGCGGGGTGAACCCGGGGTCGTCGGTGGCGATCCGGGCGATCAGACGGCCGTCGACGAAGTCGACCCGGGTGGCGGTGCCGAGCGCGTCGACGACCAGGGCCCGGACGGCGTCCAGGTCCACCCAGGAGTTCTCGATCCGCTGCCACGCACCGGTCCGGACGGCGCCGCCCAGACCGGTCAGCGCGGGCAGACCGGCGAGCGGGACCGGCCCCCGGGCGGCGGCTTCGAGCAGCGCGGGCAGGGCCAGCGCGAAACGGCCGGTCTCCTCGCGGTCGAGCACCTGCGGGCAGGCGACCAGGGCGAACTCCAGGCTGTTCGAGGTCCGCAGGATGTTCAACATCAGCCGGACGGCGACCGGCTGGTCCGGCAGCCAGGTCAGTTCGGGGTCGCTCGTCGGGGACGGGCGGGCGTCGGACATCGCCTCGGGGATGGTCATGCTCAGGTCGTTGACCACGACCTGGCGGGCGAAGCGGGAGCCGCGCAGATGGGCGACGTCCTCGATCAGCTGCCAGACGGCGCCCGCCGGGAGGGTGCTGTGCCAGTAGCCGGCGAGCGACGCCGCCTTGGCCCGGCCGATCACCTCGTCGAGGTCGGCCGCGTCGGTGTCCAGGGCGATCAGGGCGTCCTGGGCGAGGGTGCCGATGTGGTCGGCCATCGCGGCGCGCTGGCGGTTGGCGGAGAGCGCCGACATCACCAGGTCGCCGCGGCCGGCCCGGCGGGCCACCAGGGCCGCGAAGGCCGCCAGCAGGACGACGGAGGGGCTCGCGCCGGTGCGCCGCGCGGTGGCGAGCAGGTCGGCGGCGGCCTGCCGCGAGCGCAGGACGACGGCGGCGACGCCGTCCGGCGGGCCGGTGATCCGGGAGTCCGCGAAGGCGGCCTGCGGCGCGGTGGACAGGACCTTCTGCCAGTGCCGCAGCGCGGCGGCGGCCTTGCGCCGGCCCTGGTCGCTCTGCTCCATCGCGGCCACCTCCAGCGGCGTCCGGGCGGTGACGGGCGGGAGCTCCTTGCCGGCCGCGAGGGCGAACCAGTCCTCGATGAGCAGCGTCGTCGCGGCGCCGTCCGCACCCGCGTGGCAGACGACCACCACCAGCCGGAGCGGGTGGTCGTCCTCGGTCAGCAGGGTGAACCGGAGCCGGGGCCCGGCCGCCAGGTCGAACGGGACGGCGACGTCGGCCCGGCCCAGCTCCTCGGCGAGCGCGTCGATCCCCGCCGCCCCGCCGGTCGACCGGCTGTCCACCACGGTGACGCCGAACTCGCCCTCGCCGCAGACCAGCTGACGCTCGGGGAAGGCGTCCGGCCCCGGCCCGGGCGGGAACACCGTCCGCAGCGAGTCGTGCCGCTCGACGAGCCGCCGCACGGCGTCGAGCGCGGCTGTCAGGGTCGTCCCGTCGGGGACCGGCCAGACGGACTCCTTGTTGATCTGCTCGGGTCGGTCCCGCCGGATGCAGCGGATCATGTTGTCCTGGCCGAGGGTCAGCGGCCCGAAGCCGCTGCTCGCGCCGCTGTACCGGACGGTGATCCGCCGGCTGGTCTCTCTCACGTCGTACGCGCCCTTCGGCCGGCCTGGGGTTGGAGCGGTGTGCGGGTCGGGACGTTATCAGCGGCCCGGCGAAGTGGTACAGACCAGATTTCTGGTGGCGCCGACGGACCGTCAGTTCCGTTGCCAGAAAGGCTGACAGGCCTCTGACAAGGCTTTCCAGCGGTGCCGGCGCAGCCGGAACGGCTGCTCCCCGAGCACCGCTACGGCGGCGCGGAACGGCCCGGGCACCGGGACGTCGTCGAGCAGGCAGGGGCCCTCGCCGAGCGTGCCCGGGTGGGCCAGACGCAGCGGGGCCGGGCCGGCCAGCGGCAGCCCGAAGCCCTGCACCAGTCGGCCGCCGTAGGCTTTGACGCAGGCCTCCCGGCGACACCAGAGGGTGGTGAAGCGCTCGGCCAGCACGGCGGGCGAGGCCGACCGGGCGAGGAACTCCGCCTCGGCGCCCGGGAAGTAGCGCTCGGCCACCCGGGTGGCCACCCGGGCGTCGTGGACCTCCTCGACGTCGACACCGACCGGCCGCCCCGCGGTCAGGGCCAGCACGGCCAGGGCGCCGGAGCCGGAGTAGCTGACGCCGACCCGCTCGTGCCCCACCGCCGGTTCGGGTTTGCCGTGCGGGCCGTACCGCCAGGCGAGTTCGGCGGGGTGCAGGCCGAGGCGTTCGGCCACCAGCAGCCGGACGACGCCGTGCACCACGGTGAACCGCCGGCCGGCCACGGGATCGCGGGCGGGGCCCCGGCCGGTGGCGCGGGCGAGTTCGTCACGGTCCAGCAGGCTTCGCAGGCTCCGGACGACCTCGTCCGGCTGGTCGGTGGGAATGGTCCAGAGATCGACCCGGTCGGCGGTGTCCGGCATGGAGGCGGTGTCGGAGGTTGAGGTGGACGTGGAGGCGGTGTCGGCGGCCGGACCCGCCGTCACGGGCCGGCCCGAAGGGTCAGGGTGCTCAGCACGCCCAGCCTGCGGTCGAAACCGGCGGCCAGCACCGGCCGCCCCTTCTCCTGCCACTCGGGCAGCCGCTCGGCCAGCTCCGCCCAGAGGCCGGTGAACGGCAGACCGGCGAACGGCAGGCCGGCCGCGGCTGCCACCTCGGGGACCGGCTCGGCCGCCAGGCCGGAGCCCAGCAGGACGGCCGCGTCAGCCCCGAGGGTTCCGACCTCCGCGCCGACCACCTCGGCCGCCTTCCGGGCGTCGAGCGCGGAGACCTGACGTACAGTCAGTTCCACGTCGGCGGCTTCGTCCAGGACGAGCACGACGACGCTGTGCCGCTCGGGCAGGTCGACCGGCGCCGCCGGCCGGTAGTGCAGCGCGGTCTGTTCCGCCAGTACCACCACCGCCCGCCGGCAGGCCCCGGTGCGCTGGTACTCGGCGGCCACCCGCAGTGCGCTGAAGGCCACCGCCGACCCCTGGTCGCAGAGGGCGAAGGCCAGCGGCGCGCCCGGGCAGGACCGGCTGAGCGCCAGCGAGCTGGGCGCCCCCGGGCGCACGTCGGGCGAGTCGAAGGCGAGAATCAGCAGGTCCACCGGCACGCCGTCGGCGAGCGCCTCGGCCAGCAGGCCCTCGGCCAGTTCCTCGTAGGAGTGGCCGACGCCCTCGGCGAGGAGGTCCTCCCGCACCGGCAGGCCGTACGGCCGGACCAGGTCCGTGACGAACACCCGCAGGTCCGGGTCGAGCGAGGTCTCCGACCTGCCGTCGAAGGACCGCGCGAGGATCCGGGTGACGCCCAGGGCGAGCGGCGGCGCGGAATCGGCGGCCACCCGGTCAGTCCTCGGGGATGATGTGCCCGGCGACGTAGTCGGCCAGGCTGGTCACCGAGCGCAGGTCGTCCTCGCCGATCTGCTCGACGTCGACCTGGATGTCCAGCGTCTCCTCGACTTCGAGGATCAGCTCGATGGTGCCGGCCGAGGTCAGGCCGAGGTCGTCGAAGAGGCAGGCGTTCTCGGGGATCTCGGGGAGGTCGCGCTTGAGGACGCGCGGCAGCAGCTCGCCGATGCTCCGCAGGATCCGGTCGCGCAGCTCGACATCAGTGGTCTGGACCGCGGGTTCTGGCATGGATGTCCCGTCCCGTCGTGCGTGAGAGGTGAATGGGTGCGGCGGGCGGAGGCGTGGTCGTCCTCGCCGTGCCGATGCGTCGCCCGGGTGCGCCGAAACGACGATGCGTCAGTGTTCGACGGCCATGGCGGAGAAGGTGGCTCCGACACCGGCGGCGGCGATCAGGTAGCGGTCGCCCCGGTGGAGCAGCCCCCGCGTGGTGGCGGTGTGGAGATTGATGAGGCTGTCTGCAGCGAAACTGTGCCCGACGGAGCGCACGTTGTCCAGCACGACCTTCTCCACCGGGAACCCGATCCGTCGGCAGATCATCCGCCAGGAGGCCTGGTTGACGTTGTGCGGGAGCACCAGGGCGAGGTCCGAGAGGTCCAGACCTGCCTGGTCGAGGGCGGCCTCGATCGCCTCGATCATCACCACCGGGTACTCCCGCTGGTAGCGCGCCAGCAGGTCCGCGTCGCCGGCCAGGCGGCCGTCGAACTCGGGGCGGTGGCGGACGGCGTAGGAGAGCACCCGATTGCGCTCGCCGGTGGCCCGGACCAGGCAGGCGGCCGCGCCCTCGGCGAAGATCCCGGTCTCGGGCACCACCTGGGCGTCCTTGGTGAAGGTCTTCTCGCCGGCCAGCACCAGCGCCAGGGCCTCCGGGTCGTCCTGCCCGGCGAGCAGGCGGCCGGCCAGGTCGACGGCCAGCAGACCCACCGCACAGGCGTGGTGGGTCACCGTGAAGGCCGAGGCGTGCGCCAGGCCGTACCGGCCGAGCAGGTCGTGCAGGGGGTTGAGCGGGTACGGCACCGCCACCGGCATGCTGCGGGCGTGGATCACGAAACGGACGTGCCGTTCGCGTCCGCGCAGCTCCGGTAAGGCCTCGACGGCGGCGCCGAGCAGGTCGGGCAGCTTCCCGTCCGGATCCAGCCGCAGCTGGTCCAGTCCGTGGAAACGGCGGAAGAGTCGAAGTTGACGCGGGGTCAGGCCGATCCGCTCGCCCACTGCCTCAATGGGCACGGTGTGGTGGGGGAGGTGGACGGCCACTGCCTCCAGTGCTGTCACGCGGGCTAGTATTCCGACGCCCGACGGGTCGCACAAGTGATCTCGGGCCCTTCGCAGTCTCAATCCGCCCCCGTGCCGTCGAGCAGGTGGAGCCCCCATGACCTCTTCCGAACCCGAATCCTCCGCCGCCCAGGTCCGTCCGGAGCTGGTCGCCCTGCTGGCCCGGGCCGCCGGCGCGCCGCCCGAGTGGGCCGCGCTGGTCACTCCGCAGGCCCGGCTGGACGCCGATCTGCTGCTGGACGAGTACGAACTGACGGTGCTCGATGCCCTTTTGTGCGGGCACTTCGGGGCAGCCGCCGGCCTCGCCGCACTCCGCGCCGGGCTGGACCTGGCCGAGCTGGAAGCCCTGACCGTCGCCGAGGTGCAGCGGCTGCTGCCCGCCGAGGAGCCCGTCCGATGAGCCGATTCCTGCTGGTGGTACCGCCGTTGACGGGACACGTCAATCCGGTCGTGGGGATCGCCCGCGAGCTGGCCGCGCGCGGCCACGAGGTCGCCTGGACCGGCACCGAGTCGGTCCTGCGGCCGCTGCTCGGCCCCGGGGCGGTCGTCCTGGGGACGGGCACCCGGGCGTTCCGGACGCAGGGCGGGCACGGACTGGCCGCCCTGCGCTCGCTCTGGGAGGGCTTCATCGTCCCCTACGCGCGGTTCACCGCGAAGCCGTTGGACGCGGCGGTGCGGGAGTACCGGCCGGACGCGCTGCTGGTCGACCAGCACACGCCCGCGGGCGCGCTGGTCGCCCACCGGCACGGTCTGCCGTGGGCCAGCCTGGCGCCGGGCGCGATGGAGCTGGGGCGGCCGTTCCGGGCGCTGCCGAAGGTCGAGGCCTGGATGACCGGGCTGCTCACCGGGCTCTGGCGACGGGCCGGACTGCCGGAGGAGGAGTACACCGACCCGCGCTTCTCCCCCGCCCTCGTCCTGGCGACGACCGGTCCCGCGCTGGCCGGTCCGGCGCCGCTCCCGGCGCACTACGCCCTGGTCGGGCCGGTGCTCGCCGAACGGCCGGCCGACCCGGCCTTCCCCTGGGAACGGCTGCAGCCGGGCCGGCGCCGGGTCCTGGTCACCATGGGGACGCTGGCCGGAGACCTCGGCGCGGACTTCCACGCCCGGGCCGTCCGGGCCCTGGCGCTGTGCGGGGACGACGTCCAGCCGGTGATCGCCGCGCCCGCCGCGCTGCTGCCCGAACTGCCCCGCCACGCGGTGGCCGTGGACCGGGCACCGGTGCTGGAGCTGATGGCGCGGGGAGCGCTGGACGCGGTGCTGTGCCACGGCGGGATGAACACCGTCGGCGAGGCGCTGGCGCACGGGATCCCGCTGGTCACCGCACCCATCCGACACGACCAGCCGTTCGTCGCGGCCCAGGTGGCGGCAGCCGGCGCCGGGCTGCGGGTGCCGTTCGCGCGCGTCACGCCCGAGGGGCTGGCGGCCGCGCTGCGCACCGTCCTCGACGCACCGGAGCACCGCGCGGCGGCCGCCCGGGTGGGCGCCGAACTGCGGTCCGGCGGCGGGGCCCTGACGGCGGCCGACCGACTGGAGTCGCTGGTCGGAACCGGGGCAGAACGATCGAATCCATTGGTCTAGGCCATTGTATCCGGGGCGCCGCAGACCCTAGTGTGGCGCGAAGCACCGCTTCCCAGGTGCCCCGGCCACCTTCCCCGCACGGACCGTCCAGCCCTGTGTGCGCTGGACGTCGTCGACGTGGCACATCCATCCCCGCACGGGAGTTCTGGTTGATCGAGACCAAAGGACTTCGCAAGTCCTATCCGTCCAAGCAACGCGGCCAGGCTGCCGTCGACGCCGTCCGCGGCATCGACCTGGACGTGGCCGCAGGCGAGATCTTCGGCTTTCTCGGGCCCAACGGCGCCGGAAAGACGACCACCCTGCGCATGCTCGCCACCCTCATCCGGCCGGACGGCGGTGCGGTCCGGATCGCCGGCGCCGACCTGCTGACCGACCCGGCCGGAGTCCGGCAGCGGATCGGGTACGTCGCCCAGGGCGGCGGCACCGCCGACGCCGTCACCGCCCGCGAGGAGCTGGTGATGCAGGCCCGGATGTACGGCGCCCGCAAGACCCTGGCCCAGCAGCGGGCCGAGGAGGCCCTGAAGGCCTTCGGGCTCACCGAGTTCGGCGACCGCGCGTGCCGCACCTACTCGGGCGGCCAGCGCCGCCGGCTGGACATCGCACTGGGCGTCATCCACGCGCCGCGGGTGCTCTTCCTCGACGAACCCACCGTCGGGCTCGACCCGGCCAGCCGGGTGCAGGTGTGGGCGGAGATCCGCCGCCTGAACGCCGAGGGCCTGACCGTCGTGGTGACCACGCACTACCTGGAGGAGGCCGACGCGCTCTGCGACCGGGTGGCGATCGTCGACCACGGCGAGGTCGTCGCCGAGGGAACCCCGGAGAGCCTGAAGCGGGAGATCTCGGGCGACGTCGTCCTGGTCGGCCTGGCGGCCGGCGAGGCCGAACGCGCCACCAAGGCGCTGCGGGAACAGCCGTACCTCCACCGCCTGGAGACCCAGGGCGAGGACGACCTGCGGCTCTACCTCGACGACGGCGCGGCCGCGATCCCGCGACTGCTGCGCGCCCTCGACGGAGCGGGCGTCGTGCCCGGCACCGTGCAGCTGCAGCGGCCCAGCCTGGACGACGTGTTCCTGGCCCGGACGGGCCGTTCCATCGAGCAGTCCTGAGCACTGATCCCCGAGAGGCCCCCATGAAGCTCGCCCGCGACACCTGGCTGGTCTTCCAGCGACAGCTGCTGATCATGTGGCGAACCCCGATCTGGATCGCCGTCGGGCTGATCCAGCCCCTCTTCTACCTGCTGCTGTTCGCCCCGCTGCTCAAGACGGTGCTGGCGCCGATGGGCGCGATCACCTACGCCGACGCCTACCAGATCTACGTACCGGGCCTGTTGGCGGTGCTCTGCATCTTCGGCGGCCTGTACACCGGCTTCAGCCTGCTCGGCGAGCTGAAGGCCGGGATCATCGAACGGTCCCGGGTGACCCCGGTGAGCCGGCTGGCGCTGCTGCTCGGCCGGGCGCTGCGCGAGACGGTGGCGCTGCTCGTCCAGGCCGTCCTGATCACCCTGATCGCGCTGCCGTTCGGGCTGCGGGTGGCACCGCTGGACCTGCTGCTGGCGTACCTGCTGCTCGGCCTGCTGGCCCTGATGACCTCGGCGATCTCCTACGGCATCGCGCTGGTGCTCCCGGCCGACGAGGCGATGGCGCCGGTGGTGAACACCCTCGCGCAGCCGATCGCGCTGCTCTCCGGTGTCCTGCTGCCGCTGGTGCTGGCGCCGGTGTGGCTGCAGAACGTGGCCAAGTGGAACCCCTTCTACTGGGCCGTGGAAGGCATGCGGGCGCTGTTCTCCGGCCATGTCGGGGACAGCGTGGTCTGGCAGGGGCTGCTGGTGGTCGTCCTGATGACGGTGGTGTCCGTGTACTGGTCGGCCCGCCTGTTCTCGACCCGGGTGCGCTGAGCCCCGCGCGTTCCCCATGCGGTACGAGGGCGGGGCCGGGGCTCGAAGAAGCCCCGGCCCCGCCCTCGTCCGTGTCGCTACCGGGCCTGCGCCCGGATGAAGCGGGCCAGCTCGGCGACGCCCGCGTCGATCTGGTGCTCCGTCAGCGAACTGACCGAGAGCCGGAGCCGGTGCTCTCCCCCGCCCGCCGGGTAGAACGGCGCCATCGGCGTCCAGAGCACTCCGAAGTCCCTGGCGCACCGCTCCATGGCCGCTTCGTCGGCCGTGAAGGGCACCGTCAGCACGGCGAAGAAGCCGCCCTCCGGCTCGTTCCAGGACAGGCCCAGCCGCCGGCGCTCCGCCGCCGGGAACTCCCGCTCCAGGGCGCCCAGCAGCGCCGTCATGTTGGCCGTGTAGTAGGCCGTCGCGCGGGCGTTGGCGGCGCGCAGCCGGCAGTCGTGGCGCAGCAGCATGCCGCCGATGACGGCCTGGCTGAGCGCGGGCGTGTTCACCGTCGTCATGCTCTTCAGCTTCGCCAGCTCGTCGGCGAGCAGCGAGCGCCGGCCGCCGGGGCCGGCCACCTCCTGGTCGGCGACGACGTAGCCGAGCCGGGCGCCGGGGAAGCAGGTCTTGGCGAAGGAGCCGAGGTAGACGACCTGCCGGCGGCGGTCCAGCGCCTTCAGGGTCGGCCGCTCGCCGGGGTCGCGGGCGAAGAAGCCGTACGGGTTGTCCTCGATGACCAGCAGCCCCTCCGCGGCGGTGGTCTCCAGCAGCCTCGCCCGGGCGCCGACGGGCATGCTGGTGCCCGAGGGGTTGGCGAAGTCGGGCACCACGTAGAGGGCCCGCGGTCGCCCGCCCCCGGCCCGGACGGCCCGGGCGGCTGCCCGGACGGCCTGCGGGTCGGGGCCGCCGTCGGGGCCCTCGGGCACCGGGACGGTGGTCAGGTCGAGCAGCCGGGCGGCGCCGGTGACGCCGACGTAGCAGGGCGAACTGACCAGCAGGACGTCCTGCGGGCCGGCGCAGAGGGCGCGCAGCGTCAGCAGCATGCCCTCCTGGGCACCGACGGTGAGCACCAGGGACTCGGGGGCGACGGTGAGGCCCTCGTCGTTGGCCAGGGTGCGGGCGACCAGGTCGGCGATGACGCCCTTGGTCGGGCCGTACTGGAACAGCGTGGTGCGCACGGCGTCCCGGTCGAGGCCGCAGGCCGCCAGGTGGTCCAGATAGGCGTCCAGGTGGCCGTGGACGTCCTCCGGCTCGAAGAAGCCCTCGTAGGGGCGGCCGGGGGCGAAGGAGACGGCCCCGGGGTAGCGGGTGGTGACCTCGTTGAGGAAGGTCATCGCGTCCAGCAGCGGATCCGACAGCGAGGCGTGCAGTCCGGACAGCGCGAGGGGCTCGACGGCCGGGGCGTCGGGCGGGGCGAGCGGGCGGAGGGCGGTCACCGCAGAGCCTCGCGCAGCCGCTCGGCGGCGTACCGCTGGGCCTCGCCGGCCGCGTCCAGGACGCCCGTCATGGCGAAGAAGCCGTGCGGCATGCCCGCGAACCGGCGGGACTCGACCGGGACGCCGGCCGCCCGCAGCGCGTCGGCGTAGTGCTCCCCCTCCTCGCACAGCGGGTCGTACTCCGCGGTGATCACGGTGGCGGGCGGCAGCCCGGCCAGGCTCGGGGCGCGCAGCGGGGAGGCGTAGGGGTGGGCGCCGTCGGCGGGATCGGCCAGGTAGTGGCCCCAGTACCAGGCCACCGAGCGGCGGTTGAAGAGCAGCGGGTCGTCGTGCCGCTCCGGCGGTGCGGCGGCGACCGCGCGGTGGTCGGTGTTGGGGTAGACCAGCAGCTGGTGGCGCAGGGCCGGGCCGCCCTCGTCCCGGGCGAGCAGGGTGAGGGCGGCGGTCAGGTTGCCCCCGGCGCTGTCGCCGCCGACGGCCAGCCGGGCCGGGTCGACACCGAGGGCGTCGGCGTTCCCGGCCAGCCACCGGGCGGCGGCGCGGCAGTCGTGGACGGCCGCGGGGAAGGGGTGCTCGGGGGCCAGGCGGTAGCCGACGGAGGCGGTGACGCAGCCGACGGCGTTGGTCAGCCGGCGGCAGATCGCGTCGCTGGTGTCGGGCGAGCCGAGGGTCCAGCCGCCGCCGAAGAGGTAGAGCAGTGCGGGCAGCGGCCGGCCGGCCGGCTCGGGGCGGTAGAGCCGCAGGGCGAGCTCGCCGCCGGGGCCGGGGATCCGGTGCTCCTCGACGGCGGCGACGGGCTCGGGGGTGCCGGCGGCGGACCGGATGTCGGCGAGGTCGGCGGCGCGGGCCTGGGCCGGGGTGAGGCTGTAGAGCGGGGGTGTGCCGGCCTGCGCACGGCGTTCGCGCAGGGCCTGGGCCTGGGGGTGCAAGGGCATGGTCATCCCATCGGACGGCGGGGGTCGGGCGCTCCTGCTCCGAGCCTGCCCGGTCGGTCACGCCCGGACGGGCTCGCGGAGGGGAGTCCTGGGGCTTGTCCGAGCAGTTCGCGTCGCGAGAGCGCGGCGGGGAGTGTCGGACAAGTCCTGGGGGGTGCTGGCAGAGTCGCGTCGGATCAGGCGGGACTTTGCCGACGCTCCCTAGCGGTCGGCCTCGACGTAGATCGTCTCGTCGGTGCGGAACGCGGTGTCGAGGTCGGCGACGTCGGCGCGGACGCCCTGCCGGTAGGCGCAGTGGCGGATCGCGTCGGCCTCGAAGCCGGCCTGGGTGAGGACGTGCCGCAGCTCGTCCAGGTCGTAGATCCACTGGTGGCCGTAGTACCGGAAGATCTGGTTGACCAGGAAGGCCGGGCGCGGCGGCATCGGCGGGCCGAACCCCATGGTGGTGAGGCGCCGGCGGTGCTTGGTGAGGAAGCCGTCGTCGGTCGCGTAGCCGACCAGGTAGCGGGCCAGGTCGGGGGTGGTGACGCGCAGCACGCCGCCGGGGCGCAGCACCCGCCGGGCCTCGCGCAGCCAGCCGATCGCCACCGGCATGGTGACGTGCTCGATCAGGTGCTCGGCGTAGACCCAGTCCACGCTGGCGTCCGCGAAGGGCAGCGGGCGGCCGATGTCGAGCTGGGTGAACCAGCGGTCGCCGTCGACGCGGTAGAGGGTGCCGGGTTCGGTACTGGCGCCGGGGCTGCGCAGGGCGGTCAGGTCGGTCCCGAGGCCTTCCGGGTGGGCCGTCCGGAAGGCGGCGAACTCGATTCCGGTGATGCCGAGTTCGCGGAAGCCCTGGTGGTCCCGCGGGAGGCCGCCGGCGGCCGGTTCGAGCTTCTCGCAGGTGGCGACGTCGGCGCTGAACGCGTCGAGGCGGACGGCGAGGCCGTCCGGGTCGTCCCAGTCCCAGCCGGGGAAGGCGTCCTGGTTCTTCATGTCGTCGGTCTCTCTGTCGGGCGTGCGGTGCTTCGGCCCGGAACTTCGGTCCGGAGCTCGGTCGGGGCCGCGCGGTGGGGCGGTGGGCCGGGCGCGGGGGGATGGGCGGGGGCCGCGCGGTGGGGCGGGGGCCGGGGTCGCGCCGTCAGGCGGTGGGCCGGGGCGCGGAGGCGGTGGGCCAGGGCGCGAGGGCGCTGCGGTCCAGGTCCGCGAGGGTGGGCCGGCCCAGCAGGGCCAGCGTGTGCTCCAGTTCGTCGCGGAGCAGGTCGAGGACGCGGACCACTCCCGCCTCGCCGTCGACGGCGAGCCCCCACAGCACGGGGCGGCCGACCAGGACGGCCCGGGCGCCGAGCGCGAGGGCGACGGCGATGTCGGTGCCGGTGCGGACGCCGCCGTCGAGCAGCACCGGGACCTCCGGCGGGAGCGCCGCGACCACCTCGGGCAGCGCCGCCAGCGCCGGGAGCGCGCCGTCCAGTTGACGGCCGCCGTGGTTGGAGACCACCACGGCGTCCACCCCGTGTTCGGCGGCGAGCCGGGCGTCCTCGGCGGTCAGGATGCCCTTGAGGACCAGCGGGAGGCGGGTGCGGGCCCGCAGCCAGGCCAGGTCGGACCAGGTCAGGCTGGGGTCGAACTGCTCCAGGGCGTGCTCGGCGATGCCGGAGGAGCCCGCGTCGGCCCGGTGGCTGGCGGCCATCAGCGCGGGGTCGAGGTTGACGGCGCGGATGTCCGGCGGAACGGCGAAGCCGTTGCGCAGGTCGCGCAGCCGGCGGCCGATCCGGGGCGCGTCCACGGTCAGCATGAGCGCGGCGAAGCCGGCCGCCTCGGCCCGTTCGATCAGGGCGGCGAGCGCGTCGCGCCGGCGCAGCCAGTAGAGCTGCAACCAGAGCGGCCCGGTGGCCGCGGCCGCGATGGACTCCAGGCTGCGGCTGGCGAAGATTCCGGCGACCAGCACCGCGCCGGCCCGGCCGGCTGCCCGGGCGGTCACGGTTTCCCCGTCCGAATGGACCAGCCGGTGGTAGGCCATCGGGGCAATTGCGAGTGGCGTCCGGAGCTCGGTTCCGAGCAGCGGGACGGCAGTCGAGCAGGTCGAGACGTCGACCAGCGTGCGGGGGCGCAGTGCATAGTGACCGAACATTTCCCGGTTGGCCGCCAGGGTGCGTTCGGATCCACTGCCACCCTCGATGAAGTCCCATATTTCCGGTGGTAGTTGGGCGCGCGCCGCGCGCTCCATCCCGGCCAGCGTGAGTAGTCCCACGGGCATCCTCGTTCCCGGACGGCCGCGCTCGGACCAGTCCCGCTTCGGCAGCGTAGAAGGTACGGACCAGATTGGTATAGACCTTGATTTGACCAAACGTCTGTGCAAAGGTCTGGCAACGGAATTGACCGTATTGGTTTGAGAACGGCGTCCATGTCAAATCTCCTCTCCGTGGAGTGGCGTTGACCGGCATTTCCCTCCCCGCACTTCCACCCTCCTCACCGCCGCACGCCGACGCCCCGGACGACTGGGTGGCACGGTTCCTGCTGGCCGGCCCCGAGGACGCGGAGTGCCTGCGCTTCGGCACACCCGTCGACCGCGCCACCCTGCGCGCCCTGGTCGACGAGCAGGCCGCACGGCTGACCGCGGCCGGCCTCGGCCCCGGCGGCACCGCGGCGCTGCGACTGCCGCCCTCCCTGGGCTTCGTCGCCGCGCTGCTCGCCTGCTGGCAACTGCGCGCCCAGGTAGCCCTGCTGGACCATCGGCTGACCGACCACGAGATCGCCCTGGCGGTCGAACGGCTGACCCCGCAGGTGCTGGTAGGGTCCGAGCACCGGCCCTCGGCGGCGCTGCGCGGCTTCTCCGAGGTCGAGCCGGTGGCCGTCCGGCTACCGGGCGGGCGACCTGCCCGGACCGGCCACGCGCTGGTCCAGCTCAGCTCCGGGTCCACCGGCCCGGCCAAGGTCATCGCCCGTACCGCCGGCGACCTGCTCCGTGAACTCGACTGCTACCGGCGGTTGGCGGACTTCCCCGGCGAGGGCGAGCGGGTGGTGCTGCTCTCCTCGGTGGTGCACGTGCTCGGACTGGTCGGCGGACTGCTGAACAGCCTGTACGCCCACGCGCCGCTCACCGTGCCGGAGCGGATGACGGCGGCGGGTATCCTGGCCGCCGTCGGCGACGAGGGGGAACGGCCGACCACCGTGATCGGTGTCCCCTTCCACGCCGAACTGCTGGCCGGTGTGGCCGCACCCCCGGCGCTGCCACGGCTGCGCCGGATGGTGGTGGCCGGGGAGCTGGTCCGCCCGGGCCTGCCGGCGGCCTTCACCGCCCGGTACGGCGTACCGCTGGGCACCATGTACGGGATGACCGAGCTCGGCGTCATCGCCACCGATCTGGACGGCGCGCTGCACCCGGCGAAGCGTCCCGTGCACGGCATGGAACTGCGCCTGGTGGCAGGCGAGTTGCAGCTGGGCACGGCCGCCTCGCCGTACCCTGGGCTGGACGACCCGACCCGGTGGTCGGACGGCTGGCTGCACACCCGCGACGCCGCGGAGCTGGACCGGGCCACCGGGCTGGTCACCGTGCTGGGCCGGCGGGACTCCCAGGTCTCGATCGGCGGGCTGAAGGTGGACCTCACCGAGGTCGAACTGATCCTGGCCGCCCTGCCCCAGGTCCGCGAGGCCGTCGTGGTCTTCGACGAGGGCGCCATCGAGGCGTACCTCGCCGCCGACCAGGACGCCGACCACGCGCTGGTCCGGGACGGGCTGACCCGGCGGCTCGCCGCCTACAAGCGGCCCCGCCGGCTGTCCTTCCTCCCGCAACTGCCGCGCACCGCCACCGGAAAGCTGCTGCGCGACCCGGCCGCCCTGCGGGCGACCGCCGCCGAACCGCCCCGCTGACCGGCCTCGCCGGGAGGCGCCGGACAGACCCGCCGCACCCGGACCGCCGCGTCCCCGACTCCCCGCCGCTTCTCCCCGCCGCTTGCTTCTCCCCCGACGATCCGCGCGCCGCTGCGCGCGAGTACAGGAGCACACCATGCAGGACCGCATCCGCGAGTTCGTCCTCGCCGCCCTGACCGAGATGCAGTACGACGTCTCCGAGGTCACCGGCGACACCGACCTCGGCCCGGCCGGGCTCGACCTGGAGTCGCTCGCGCTGGCCGACCTCTCGGTCCAGGTCGAGGACGAGTTCGGGATCAAGTTCGACTTCGACGAGATGGAGAGCACCGCGCTGATGACGCTCGACGAGTTCACCGCCGACGTCGCCAAGCGCTTCGCCGCCGTCACCGCCACCTCCGGCAGCCCCGCGTGACCGAGCCCGTCCTCCCCGACCGGGCCGAGGTACTGACGATCCTGGCGGCGTTCGGGCAGCGCGCCGCCGACACCGTCCCCGAGGAACTCGGCTCTCTGGAACTCACTTGGCTGATAGCCGAGTTCGAGCAGCGCTACGGCATCGAGCCGGATCTCGACGACGAACGCTTCGAGGCGATCCGGACGGTGGACGACGCCGTCGAGGTGCTCCGCTCCGCCGTCCTCGCGGCGGCCGCCGGCGCCCCGCCGGAACGGACCGCAGGGGTCGCGCAGTCATGACCGGCCACGCTCCGCCCGCCGTCCGGCCCGTGGTCACCGGAGTCGGCGTGCTCAGCGCGGCCGGCACCGGGCTGGACGCGCTCACCGACGCGGCCGCCCTCGGCAAGACCGCGTTCACCACGGTGACCAGGTTCGACGTCTCCGCGCGCCGGACCACCCGGGCCGCGCTGCTGGCCGAGCCGGTGCCGCTGGCCGACGCCGTCCTCGCCGCCGTGGACCAGGCCTGCCGCCAGGCCGGCCTGCCCGCCGGGCGCGGCGGTGACGGCCCCGACGGCGACGGCCGGGCCGCGGCGGACCGGGAGGGCATGCCCGTCCTGCTCGCGCTGCACAGTGACCTCCACACCCGGGCCGTCACCGCCGCCGTCGCCGCCGGAGCCACCGCCGCCTGGGGGACCGCCGGCGTCACCCGCGTCTACACCGGTGCCTGCGTCGCCGCCGGCACCGCCGTGGCCGACGCCGCCGCCCTGGTGGCCGCCGGCCGCCACCCCCGGGTGCTGGTCGCCGCCGGCCACCTGGTGGAACCGGGCGTCTTCGCCGCCTTCGACGCCGGCCGGGCGCTGGCCCGGGACGGCGAGCTGCGCCCGTTCAGCGCCGGCCGGACCGGCACCCTGCTCGGCGACGCGGCCGCCGCCGTGGTTGTCGAGGCGGAGCCGCGGGCCGAGCTGCGCGGCGCACCCGTGCTCGCCCGGCTGGCCGGCTGGGGCCGGTCCGGGGACGCCCACCACGTCTGCCGCCCGGAGCCGAGCGGCGACGGCGTCGCCCGCGCCGTCGGGGCCGCGCTCGCCCGGGCGGGCCTCGCCCCGGACGAGGTCGGCTACGTCAACGCCAACGGCACCGGTTCGCCGCTGTCCGACCGGGCCGAGGCCAACGCCCTGCACCAGGTGTTCGGCGCGCACGCCGGGCGGCTCCCGGTGAGCTCCAGCAAAGCCGTCCACGGGCACGCCCTGGAGGCCTCCGCCCTGCTCGAACTCGCCGTCACCATCGGGGCGTTGCGCGACGGGCGGCTCCCGGTGAACGCCGGCTGGCTCGGCCCGGACCCGGACGTCGGACTGGACCTCGTGCTGGATGGCCCGCGCGCCGACCGGCCACGCTACGCGCTGACGCTCAACTCCGCCTTCGGCGGTGCCAACACCGCACTCCTGGTGGCGACCCGGTGAGCGCACTGCGCGTCCTCGCCGAAGCCCGCTGGCCGGAGCCGGGCCACCACGAGCCGCTCCCGCCGATCCCCGGCTTCACCGCCTCCTCCTTCAATCCGCTGGTCGCCGAGACCGCCGAGCGCTGCCTGCGCGCCCGGCACGGCAGCGCCCCGGCCCCCGGCCGGACCGCCCTGCTGCTGGCCAGCGCGGGCGGCGACCGCGCCACCGCCCGCGCCATCGACGACGCCGCCGCCTCCGGGGGGCGGGTGCCGCCCCTGCTGTTCTTCCAGTCCAACCCGAACGCCGTGCTCGGACACATCGCCGCCCGCTGGGGCCTGACCGGGCCGGTGGTGTCGATCAGCCCGGCCGACTCCGTACCCGGCCTGGTGCCGCAGGACGCGCTCGACCTGGCGGCGCTGCTCCTCGCGGACGGCGACGCGGACCAGGTGCTCGTCGTCGCCGCCGAGCAGGCGGCGTCCGCCGGGGGAACGGACCGGGCCGCCGCCGTCCTGGTCACGGCCGGCTGACCCGCGCCGCCCCGCCACCGCACACCACGCCGCCTCCGTACCCCGCCACCCCGTATCGCCCGCACCGCCATCGAGCGAGCGGCGCACCCGACGCGCCCCGCCGAAGTACGCCCAGCACCATGGGAGGGATTCACCACCGTGAGCATCCGCAGTATCCGCACCCTTCTCGCGGACGACCCCGACGTCGGCGCCGGCAACGTCCTCACCCGCCGGATGGCCCTGGGCCTCGGACTGGACGAACCGCTGCTGGCCTTCGACACCCCGGTGGACGGCCATGCCGCCTGGCAGCCCTTCACGCTGCGCGAACTCGACCGCGCCGTCCGGGCCCGGGCGGCGGCCCTGCACGGCCTCGGCGTCACCCGCCGCGACCCGGTGGTGGTCTACGCGACGGACGTCGCCGACCATGTGCTCTCCTTCCTCGCACTGGCCCGGCTCGGCGCCATCCCGGCGCTGCTGAACCCGAACGTGGACGGGGAGCGCGCCGCCCGCTACATCGCCCGGATCGGCGCCGTCGGCATCCTCGCCGACGCCCCGCACCTCGCCGCGCTGGCCGGCCACGACCCGGGCGCCCCGCTGCTCCCGGAGGTCGGCACGCTCGGCTCGGGCGACCCGGACGCCGCCCCCGCCCCCTACCGGCACTGGTCCGACGACCCGGTGGCGATCACGCACTCCTCCGGCACCACCGGGATGCCCAAGGCAGTCGTCCACTCCCACGCGAGCCTGTACGCGGCGATCCGCCACCGCCTGCGACTGCCCCGCCCGCAGGGCCAGGAGCGGATGCTCAGCGCACTGCCCGCGCCGCACGCCGCCACCCTGATCGCGGTGAACCTCGCGCTCAGCTCGCACACCCGGCTCGACCTGCTCTCCCGGCAGGCCGGCGCCGGTGTGCTGGACGCCATCGAGGAGCGCCGGCCCACCGGTGTCATCGGCTTCGCCGCCACCTGGGCCGAGCTGGCCCACCACGACCTGGCGAAGCGCGAGTTGTCGTCGGTCGCGCTCTGGTGGAACACCGGGGACTGCGCCCACGAGGTGCACATCCGCCGGCTGATCGCCGCCGGCAGCCGCGAAGCCGTCACCCGCGAGGGCCGGGTCCGGCTGCCCGGCTCGCTGTTCGTGGACGGCCTCGGCTCCACCGAGATGGGCCACTCGCACTTCTTCATCACCCACGGACCCGGCACCGAACGCTACGGCCGCTGCGTCGGCCGCCCGCACGCCTTCGTCGACTGCGAGTTGGTCGGCCCGGACGGCGAGCCGCTGGGGACGGGCGAGGTCGGCGAACTCGCCACCGCCTCCCCCACCCTGGCACTCGGCTACTGGAACGACTCGGTCAAGACCTTCCGCACCCGGATCCGCGGCCGCTTCCTCACCGGGGACCTCATGTACCGGGACGAGGAGGGCTACTACTACCACGTCGACCGCGCCGTGGACTCAGTGGAACTCGGCGACGGCAAGCGGCTGTTCACCGCGATGTCGGAGGAGCGGGTACTGGCCGCCTGCCCCGACGTGGCGGACTGCACGGTGGTCGCCGTCCGGGACGGCGACCAGGTGGTCACCGACGTCCTGCTGATCCTGACCGCGGACGCGGATCCGACGGCCGACCGCACCAAGGCGGTCACCGCGGCCCTCGACGAGGCCGCGGCGGCCACCGTCCGCCAGGTCCTGGTGGTGGCGGGCGACGACATCCCGCTCGGGCCGACCGGTAAGGTCCGCAAGGTGCTGCTGCGCCGCCGCTACCTCGACTCGGTGGCCGCCCGATGAGCGCGGCCACCGCCCGCCCGGGCGCCGTGGTCACCGGGATCGGCCTGGTCACACCGGTCGGCCGAAAGCCGGCCGAGGTCTTCGAGGCGCTCACCGCCGGCCGCTCCGGCATCCGCGCGCTGCCCGAGGGCCACGCCGCGCACGGCTGGCTCACCGCCGCCGGCCTGGCACCCGCCGTCGAGGGCCGCGAGGTGCTGCCGCCCACCGAGACCAGGTGCGTGGACCGGTTCGTGCTGCTCGCCCTCGCCGCCGCCGACGACGCGCTCGCCGACGCCGGCCTGGTGGTCGGCCGGGACGCCGACCCGCACCGCACCGCCGTGGTACTGGCCACCGGCGGCGGCGGGCTGGAGACCTTCGAGCAGCAGTCGCACCGCCGACTGGAGCGCGGCCGGCCCGGCGTCAGCCCGTACCTGCTGCCCGGCATGCTCTCCAACATGGCCACCGCCCGGATCGCCATCAAACACGGTATCCGGGGCTTCAGTTCGGCCATCGTGACGGCCTGTGCGGCCGGCGCCCAGGCCGTCGCCGAGGGGCTGCGGCTGATCCGGGCCGGCGACGCCGACGTGGTGGTCTGCGGCGGCAGCGAGTCCTCGCTGCACCCGACGATCGCCGCCGCGTTCACCAACGCCCGTGCACTGTCGGCCGGCTGGGACGATCCGACCGAGGCCAGCCGGCCGTTCGACGCCCGCCGCAACGGCTTCGTCCTCGGCGAGGGCAGCGCCGTCCTCGTCCTGGAGCGGGCCGAGCACGCGGACGCCCGCGGCGCGGCCGGGTACGCCGACCTCACCGGCTGGGGCGCCTCGACGGACGCCCACCACCCGACCATGCCGCGGCCGGACGGCTCGGGCGCGGCCGACGCGATGCGCGCCGCGATCGCCAACGCGGGTCTGGCGCCGTCCGACATCGGCTACGTCAACGCGCACGGCACCGGCACCAAACTGGGCGATGTCGCCGAGACCGCCGCCCTGCGCGCGGTCTTCGGCGAGCACGGTCCGGCGGTCAGCTCCACCAAGGGCGCGACCGGCCATCTCCTGGGCGCCGCAGGGGCGTTGGAGGCAGTGGTAACCGCGCTCGCGGTCGCCCGGGGGACGCTGCCACCGACGCTCAACCTGACCGATCCCGATCCGGCCTGCGCGCTCGACCACGTGCGCGGCGCGGCCCGGTCCGTACCGCCGGGCGCCGCGCTGAGCAACGCGTTCGCCTTCGGCGGGCACAACCTCAGCCTGGTCTTCGGCCCGGCGTCCACCCGGTCCGTCAAGTAACCGACCGGGCACCGGGGTCGCACCCCGGCCTGCCCCGGGGCACCCGTCGGAGCCGACCCGGCCCGGCGCGGCGCCCCGGCCACCCATCATTCGCCACCCCCGGGGAGCACCCGTTGTCCATCCAGTCCATCACCCATGTCGAGTTCCACTGCGCGGACGCCGACAAGACCGCGGCCGGCCTCCGTGCCGACTTCGGCTTCGTGCCCGATGAACGCACGCCCGACGCCCGGACGCCCGAAGCCTGCACGCCCGATGCCCACACGCCCGAAGCCCACACGCCCGAAGCCCGGACGTCGGCGGAGCAGGCGCCCGGGGGGCCGGCCGCCGGGCCGGACGGCGTACGCACCGTCCGGCTGCGCCAGGGCGCCATCCGGCTGCACCTCGTCTCCGCCGCCGACCCCGCCCACCCGGTCGCCCGGTTCGTCGCCGTGCACGGCGACGGCGTCGGGGTGATCGCGCTCGGCTGCACCGACCCGCAGGCCTCGCTGGAGCGGGCCGAGCGGCACGGCGCCCGCGTCCTGGACCGGGCCGGCGGCCTGGTGGCGGGCTTCGGCGACGTCGCCCTGCGGTTCGTCCCCGACACCGCCGCCGGGGCGGCCTCCGACCCGGCCGCGGAGGCCGCCCCCGGCGCCCTGCTGGACGCCCTCGACCACGCCGCGATCTGCGTCCCGGCCGGCGAACTCGCCCCCGCCGTGCGGTTCTGCGAGGCCGCGCTCGGCCTCCACCGGATCTTCGGCGAGTACATCGAGGTCGGCGAGCAGGCGATGGACTCCAGTGTGGTGCAGAGCGCCTCCGGCGAGGTCACCTTCACCCTGATCGAGCCCGACACCTCCCGCCGGCCCGGCCAGATCGACACCTTCCTGGCCGACAACGAGGGCGCGGGCGTCCAGCACCTGGCCTTCCGCACCGGCGACATCGCCACCGCCGTGCGCACCATCCGCGACCGCGGGGTGGAGTTCCTCACCACCCCGGGCGCCTACTACGACGCGCTGGCCGAGCGGCTCGGCGGGACGGCCATCCCGGTCGACACGCTGCGCGAACTCGACGTGCTGGTCGACCAGGACCACGGCGGGCAGCTCTTCCAGATCTTCCTGCGCTCGACCCACCCGCGCCGGACCTACTTCCTGGAACTGATCGAGCGCCAGGGTGCGGGCACCTTCGGCACCGCGAACATCAAGGCCCTGTACGAGGCCGTCGAGCGGACGAACGCCACCGCCTCCGTCTGAGCAACCCCCGCCCCGCAGAAGGAGGCCCCCGCATGACCACCGCACCCGAGTTCCGGCTCACCGAGGCCGAGCGCGCACTGCTGCCCACCCTCGAGGAGGTGGCGGGCTACCTCGAACACGGCTGGTACCTCTCCCGCCGGCTGTTCAGCGACGAGGAGCTGGACACCCTGCAGGCCGCCACCGAGAAGTACTACGAGGGCCACCGCGACCGCGAACTCGCCGTCCGCCCGCCGAACCTCGCCGCCTGGACGCCGGAGCACGGCCCGGTCCAGCGGCACAACGACTACGTGCACTACGAGAGCGACGCCATCGGCGCGATCCTGCGCAAGCCGCTGCTGGGCGCCGTCGCCGCGCTGCTGGCCGAGGCCGAGGAGATCCGGGTCTTCCAGGCGACGCTGATCTACAAGCCGCCGGTGCCCGAGGAGCCGACCAACCAGGTGCCCTGGCACTTCGACAAGCACTACTGGCAGACGTCCAGTTCCGACCGGATGCTCACGGCCTTCCTGCCGTTCCACGACTGCGGGGTGGAGAACGGCACGATCACCATGATCGACGGCAGCCACCGCTGGCGCGAGCTGGACTCCGGCGAGGACTCCACCCGGCACTTCGCCCACCGCGACCGCTCCGAACTGGAGTCGATCCTGGCCGCCAACGCGCACCACAACGGGCAGCAGGTGCGCAAGGTCCCGATCGAGATCCCGCGCGGGCACGTCAGCTTCCACCACTGCCGGACCTACCACGGCAGCGGCGCCAACCTGTCCGACGCACCGCGCCGCGCCGTCTCGCTGCACCTCCAGGACGGCGGGAACGAGTACCGCCACCACCTCAGGCCGGACGGCGGCACGGTGGTCTACAACCACGACGTGGTGGTCCGCCGCACCGCCGACGGCCGGCCGGACTACGCCGACCCGGACATCTGCCCGACCCTCTGGCGGGGCACCCCGTGACGGCGGTCGGCGGCACCGCCACCACGGCGGCCCCGGCGGGCCCGGTCCCCCGGCCGGGCGCCGCCGGGCCCGCGCCGCTGGGCACCCCCGAGCAGCGGTACCGGATGCTGCGGCTGATCCGCGGCTTCGAGGAGCAGGCGCTCACCCTGGTGAGGTCCGGGGTGATCACCGGCGGCATCCACCCCTACATCGGCCAGGAGGCCGTGGCGGTCGGCGTCTGCGCCGCGCTGGGCCCGGGCGACCGGCTCACCTCCACCCACCGCGGGCACGGCCACGTGCTCGCCCGGGGTGTCGACCCCCGCCGGCTGCTCGCCGAACTGGCCGGCCGGGTCGACGGGTTGAACCGGGGCCGGGGCGGCTCCATGCACGCCGCCGACCTCTCGCTGGGCATCCTGGGCGCCAACGGCATCGTCGGCGCCGGTGCGCCGATCGCGGTCGGCGCCGCCTGGGCGGCCCGGCAGGCCGGCGACGACCGGGTGGCGGTCTCCTTCTTCGGTGACGGCGCGCTCAACCAGGGCGTCCTGCTGGAGTCGTTCAACCTGGCCGCGATGTGGCGGCTGCCGGTGGTCTTCGTCTGCGAGAACAACGGCTACGCCACCACCCTGCCGGCCGCCACCGCGGTCGCGGGCAGCGCGGTCGGCCGGGCGGCCGCCTTCGGCATCCCCGCCGTCACCGTCGACGGGATGGACACCGAGGCCGTCCGGGCCGCGGCCGAGGAGGCCGTCGCCCGGGCCCGGTCCGGCGGCGGCCCGGGCTTCCTGGAGTGCCGCACCTACCGCTTCGAGGGCCACCACACCATGGAACGCCGGATGAAGCTGCGCTACCGCACGCCGGAGGAGGTGGCCGACTGGCGGGCCCGCGACCCGCTGCCGCGCGCCGCGGCCGCGATCGGCGAGGTACGCGCCGCCGAGCTCGACGCCTCGGTGGCGGCCGAGCTGGCGGCCGCCGAGCAATTCGCGCTCGCCTCCGAACTGCCCGATCCGGAGGGCGCGTTGGACTATCTGTACGCCGACGGACGGCGGCCGCGGGCGGGAGCGACGGGATGACCAGACTCTCCTACACCAAGGCGCTGAACCGGGCACTGGCCGACGAGTTGGCCGAGGACCCCGCGGTCTGCGTGTTCGGCGAGGACATCGGCGCCGGCCTGGCCGGTCCGACCCTCGGGCTGCTCGACCGCTTCGGGCCCGGGCGGATCGTCGACACCCCGCTCTCCGAACAGGCCTTCACGGCGATGGCGATCGGCGCGGCGCTGAGCGGCCGACGGCCGGTGATCGAGTTCCAGATCCCCTCGCTGCTGTTCCTCGTCTTCGAGCAACTCGTCAACCAGGCGCACAAGTTCTCCCTGATGACCGGCGGCCAGGCCAGTGTCCCGCTGACCTGCGTGGTCCCCGGATCCGGCTCCCGGGACGGCTGGGCGGGCCAGCACTCCGACCATCCCTACAGCCTGTTCGCGCACGCCGGGGTGAAGACGGTGGTGCCCGCCACGCCGACCGACGCGTACGGCCTGCTCCGCTCGGCCGTGCGCGACCCGGACCCGGTGGTGGTGTTCGCGCCGGCCGCCGCGCTGGCCGTGCGCGAGACCGTCACCTGGGCGCTGGAGCCGATCCCGCTCGGCTCGGCGCGCGTCCACCGCACCGGCACCGACGTCACCCTGGTCGCCGTCGGCCACCTGGTGCACGACGCGCTGGCGGTCGCGGAGGAGCTCGCCGACGAGATCTCGGTCGAGGTGCTCGACCCCCGTACGCTGCACCCCTTCGACTGGACGGCGCTGGCCGCCTCGTTGGAGCGCACCGGCCGGCTGGTGGTCGTCGACGACTCCAACCGCAGCTGCGGCATCGGCGCCGAGGTGCTGGCCACCGCCGCCGAGGAGATGCGGCTGATCGCCCCGCCCCGCCGCGTCACCCGCCCCGACGGCGCCGTCCTGCCGTTCGCCCCCGCCCTCGACCGCGCCCTCCAGCCCGGCCGGGAGCAGCTGCGGCACGCGCTGCGCGCCGTCATGAAGTAACCCGAGGGTGCGCGCCCCCTGTCCGGCGCGCACCCCTCGTGGCAGAATCCCGTTCCCCCGTGAAGGAGCTCCACATGTCCACCAGCCGTTACCACTGGGACCGTTCGCACCCCGGCCTGACCGGTCTCCAGGAGGCCATCGACCCGCTGCGCCGCGAGGTCGTCGGCCACACCGTCTACGGCGGACTGACCAGCATCGGACACGTGCGCACCTTCCTGGACCGGCACGTCTTCGCCGTGTGGGACTTCATGTCGCTGCTGAAGAGCCTGCAGCGCGAGCTGACCTGCGTCGACGTGCCGTGGGTCCCGAACGGCCCGACCGCCAGCCGCCGGCTGATCAACGACATCGTGCTGGTGGAGGAGAGCGACGAGCTCGGCGAGGGCTTCACCAGCCACTTCGAGCTGTACGTCGAGGGCATGCGGCAGGCCGGCGCCGACCCGGCACCGGTCGAGGCCTTCCTGGAGCTGCTGCGCGCGGGCACCCCGGTGCCCGAGGCGCTGAAGACCGCCGGGGTGCCGCAGGCCGCCGTGGACTTCACCGCGACCACCTGGGAGATCATCGAGAACGCGCCGGTGCACTGCCGCGCGGCCGCGTTCGCCTTCGGCCGCGAGGACCTCATCCCCGACATGTTCGCCCAGGTCATCAGCATCGACGACCCGGACGGCGCGCTCACCGTGTTCAAGGACTACCTGGCCCGGCACATCGAGGTGGACGGCGAGCAGCACACCCCGATGGCGATGCAGATGCTGATCGACCTCTGCGGCGACGACGACGCCAAGTGGGCGGCCTGCGCGGAGACCGTCCGGCTCGCGCTCAGCGCCCGGGTGCGGCTCTGGACGGCGATCGAGGAGGCCTTCCCGGCCTGACCGGCACCGGGACGGTACCGGAGGGCACGGGAGGGCACGGGAGGGCACGCACCGCCTTGGTGCCCTCCGGGCCTCCGGAGCCCCGGACCGACGCGAGGGGGTGGGCCCGACGGCCCACCCCCTCGTCGGCGTCGCCGTTACGCGGCGGCCCGACCCGCTCAGAGCACCTTCGCGAGGGTGGTGGCCAGCTCGGGCAGCACGTCGGCCGGGTCGCGGTGGCGGTGCAGTGCTGCCCGCCCCTCGGCGCTGCGCAGCCGGGCGGCCAACCGGGCCGGGAGCACCGCCGTGGTGAGCGCTCCGGCCCCGTGGAACCCCTCCACCGTCCAGGAGACCCACGGCAGCGGATAGTTGGCGGCCGGACTGAAGAACACCGGCCGGTAACCCTGGAAGGCGATCCGGTAGGCGCCGAACCGGCTCCAGTTGGAGAAGCTGAACCGGCGGTGCTCCGGGTCGAAGCCGAGCGGCACACAGTCGCGCAGCCGGGACCGCCCGATCGCCTCCAGGAAGGCCAGATTGGAGCGGAGGTTGAGGTGCCCGTCGGCGAACCCCTCCAGCGCCTCGCGCAGGGCGGCCGCGAGGGCCGCCGGGCCGTCCTGCGCCGCGTGGGGCAGGTGGACGTCCCCCAGCAGGTTGCCGACCAGGGTCGGCGGCAGACCGAGCGGGCGGCGTGCGTTGACCGGGACGGTGAGCCAGCGGGTCTCGCCATCCTCGTCCAACTCCCGCACCGTACTGACGACATGGGCGCAGAGCACGTCGCCGGAGGAGAGTCTTCGCCCTGCTGTCGCGCTGAACTCCTCGCGCATCCGGGCGAGTTCGGCCTCGCCGAAGTACAGCTGGACGGTCCGGTTGGCGCGCGGCCCGGCCGCCACCGCAGCGGCCAGCACGGCGGCCTCGGCCGGGCCGGGCAGTCGGAACCCGGGCCGCCCGCAGTCCTCGGCGGGCAGCACCTTGCCGAGCAACGCGTCCTGGTCCTCGACCAGTTCGGCCTCGGGCAGCTCCTCGCCCTCCACTGCGGCGGACCAGGCCCGCATCAGCAGCATGAAGCTCTGCAGGTCACCGATCGCGTGGTGCCAGGAGCAGCCCAGCACCGTGCCGCCGGCCGAGGGCCGGGTGATCCGGACGGTGAGCAGCGGGACGCCGCCGGCCCGGGCGGCTGGGGCGTCCACCGGGTCGACCAGCGCGGCGCCGGCCGAGGTGACCCGGCCCATCGCCTCCGCCAGCGTGCCGTCGACGTCGTAACTGTCCATCGGTACACCGGAGTCGTCGCAGACGGCGGTCAGTTCGTCGCCGTCGGTGCGCAGCCGCCCGGCGAACGCCGGGACCTGCGCCAGTGCCCGGGCGAGGCCGGCGGCGAGCCGGTCCTCGTCCAGGGTCTGTTCGAAGAAGAGGACCACCGAGACCGAGAGGTCGGCCAGCATGGTGTCCATCAGCCCGCAGCGCAGGCGGGTCCCCGGGGCCCGGCCGGCCCGGACCAGCCGGGAATCGCGCAACTGCGGCCAGAGACTCATCGGTCCATCCAGGGGCTCGCGGGGGGCCGCCCGGAGCGCTCCGGGCGGCGGGCAGACGCTCCGGACGGCGTGGCAGACGCTCCGGACGATGGGGCAAACGATAGGGCAGCGGCCCGCTTCCGATCCAGTGGTCCAGTCCAATTGACTCGGCCTGGTCAAGGGCGGGAACGCCCCCGGAGCCCCGCCGGGAACGCCGGGCCGCCCCGGCCGGACTAGAATCCGAACCATGGGAGAGCGCGCAGGCGCGCCCGTCGCGCCGCCTCTGGTCCTCGTCACCGACCGGGACTCGCAGCTGATCGATCCCGGCCGGTCGTACCACGTCGGCCGCGACCCGACCAGCGAGATCGTCATCGACGACCCGCGGGTCTCCTGGCACCACGCCGTCCTGCACACCAGTGACGGCCACTGGCTGCTGGACGACGTCGGCAGCACCAACGGCACCTTCACCGACGGCCGCCGGATCGACCACCAGGACGTCGGCCCCGGCACCCGGCTACGGTTCGGCAACCCCGCCGACGGCCCCTCCGCGACCTTCGCCGGGCTGCCCGCGCCGGCCGGCCGCGAGCGGCCGTCGCTGATCGCCCCGCAGGCCTCCGGCGTCTTCCGGCAGCCCAGCGCGATCATCCGGCTCCCGGGCCGGACGGTGCGGATCGGCCGGGCCGACGACAACGACCTCGTCCTGGACGACCTGGTGGTCTCGCGCCACCACGCCGAGCTGCGCACCCTCCCCGACGGCGGGCACGAGATCGTCGACCTCGCCAGCCACAACGGCACCTACCTCAACGGCCGCCCGGTGGTCCGGGCCCCGGTCGGGCCGGCCGACATCGTCGGCATCGGCCACTTCGCGCTCTGCCTGTCCGGCGACGAGCTGGTCGAGTACACCGACACCGGCGAGATCTCGCTGGACGTCCAGGGCCTGGTGGTCCGGGTCGGCCCCGACCGCCGGGTGCTGCTGGACGGCGTCGGCTTCCCGCTCGCCGAGAAGGCCCTGCTCGCGGTGGCCGGGCCCAGCGGCGCCGGCAAGTCCACCCTGCTCAACGCCCTCACCGGGCTGCGCCCGGCCGACGAGGGCACCGTCCTCTACGACGGCCGCGACCTGTACCGCGACTACGCCGAACTGCGCCGCCGGATCGGCCTGGTGCCGCAGGACGACATCCTGCACACCCAGCTCACCGTCCGCCGCGCGCTCTCCTACGCGGCCGAACTGCGCTTCCCCGGGGACACCACCAAGGCCGAGCGTGAGGCCCGGGTCGACGAGGTGATCCACGAACTCGGCCTGGACAGCCGGGCCGACCTGGTGATCTCCAGCCTCTCCGGCGGCCAGCGCAAGCGCGTCAGCGTCGCCCTGGAGCTGCTGACCAAGCCCTCCCTGCTCTTCCTCGACGAGCCGACCTCCGGGCTGGACCCGGGCATGGAACGCTCGGTGATGACGATGCTGCGCGGCCTCGCCGACGACGGCCGCACCGTCGTGGTGGTCACCCACAGCGTCCTGAGCCTGTCCGTCTGCGACCGGCTGCTGGTGCTGGCCCCGGGCGGGCGGACCGCCTACTACGGGCCGCCCGGCGAGGCCCTGGAGTTCTTCGGCTACTCCGAGTGGCCCGAGGCCTTCGAGGCCTTCGAGAGCGAGGACCACGCCGCCTGGCAGCGCAGGTTCCTGGCGTCCCCGCAGTACCAGCGGTACGTCGCCGCCGGCGCGGTGCCGGGCGTCCCCGCCGGGCGCCCGGCCGCGGTCGGCGGCAACCCGATCGGACGGGAGAAGCCGCAGGGCTGGTTCTCCCAGCTGGGCACCCTGGTCCGCCGCTACACCGCGGTGCTGGCCGCCGACCGGCTCTTCCTCACCGTGATGATCGCCCTGCCGTTCATCATCGGCGTGATGTGCCGGGCGATGGCCGGCTCCCGGATCTCCCCCGACAACGCCATCAACGTGGTGCTCACCCTGTGCATCGGCGGGCTGCTCACCGGCTCCGCCAACGCGGTGCGCGAGATCGTCAAGGAACGGCCGATCTACCAGCGGGAACGGGTGGTCGGGCTCTCCAGATCGGCGTACCTGGTCTCCAAGGTGGTGGTGCTCGGCACCGTCACGGTGGCCCAGGCGGCCGTGCTGACCACGGTCGGCCTGGCCGGGGTGGACCTCAGCCCGACGCTGCCCAACGGGGTGACGGTGCACAGCGGCGTCGTGCTGCCGGCGCTCCCCGAGCTGATCCTGGCCGTCGCGATGCTCTCCTTCTCGGCCATGATGCTCGGCCTGCTGGTCTCCGCGCTGGTCCGCAAGGAGGAGGCCACCATGCCGATGCTGGTGCTCCTCTCGGTGGTGCAGATCGTCTTCAGCGGCGCCATGCTGAAGCTGCACGGGGTGCCCGGCCTGGAGCAGTTCGCCTGGCTGGTGCCGTCGCGCTGGGGTCTGGCCGCCATGGCCCAGACCGTCGACCTGCACACGGTCTTCCCGACCGCGATCACCGCGGACCCGCTGTTCCGCCCCGACCGCACCCGCTGGCTGCGGTGCCTGGGCATCCTGGTGGGCCTCTCGGTGGTGCTGGGCGGCGCCGTGCTGGCACTGCTGCGCCGGCAGGAGCCCTCGATCATGCGGAAGTGATCGGATGCGCGCGACCGGGACGCGGATGTGCAGGACGCAGGTGATCAGCTGGAAGTGATCACGCAGAAGTGAACGCCTCCGATGGACGGAGCCCATGGACGAATTCGCGTTCCGCCCGACCCATGTCGCCCCGCCGGACGGGATGGCCACCTGGACGGCCCCCGACCCGGCGCAGCCGGCCGCCCGGCTGGACCCGCTGCTGCCGGTCCAGCTGATCGCCCGGCAGGGTGACTGGGGGCACGTGCTGTGCTCCAACGGCTGGGCCACCTGGGTGGACGGCCGACTGCTGATCAACCTCCCGACGGCGCCGCCGGACGCCACTGGCCCGCCGGCCCGGACGGCCGACCCCCGCCCGGCGCTGGCCGAGGCCGAGGGCGCACTGGCCCGCTACCGGGCGCTGCTGGAGGACCTCGCGGCCGGCAGCGCCGATCTGGAGACCTTCCGGGACCGGGCCCGCGGCCTGCGGATCGGGCTGGTCGTCGACGGCGAGGCGCTCTGGCTGTTCGACCCGGTGCACGACCGCTGGTGCTACTGCGACGGCCTCCAACTGCAGACCTACGCGGCGCCCGGGCGGCCGAACGCCTCCCCGGCCGCGACCCCGCGCCCGGCCGCCTCGCCCCCGCCCGCGCCCGGCCCGGCGCCCTCGCCCTCGCCCGCGCCCGGCCGAGCCCCCACCGGGTACGAGCCGACCCGGACGGGTGAGCCGTGATCCCCCCGGAGGAGTCGGGCAGCGGTGAGCCCACCGGACCGCCGCCGCCGTCCGGCTCGCACACCGAGGAGGTCCCCGGTCTGCCGTCCGGCATGGTCGGGCGGCGGGTGGCCGGCTACCGGCTGGAGGCCGAGATCGGCCGGGGCGGCATGGCCGTCGTGTACCGGGCCAAGGACCTGCGGCTGGGCCGGACGGTCGCGGTGAAGCTGCTGGCGCCGGAGCTGGCCCGCAACGAGGTGTTCCGCCAGCGATTCATCCACGAGTCGGAGGCCGCCGCCGCGATCGACCACCCGCACATCATCCCGGTGTTCGAGGCCGGCGAGACGGACGGGATCCTGTTCATCGCGATGCGCTTCGTGCACGGCGGCGACCTGCGCGGGCTGATGAACCGGGGCGGCGCGTTCACGGTCGGCCGGGCGGCCCGGCTGGCCCTGCAGATCGGCTCCGCGCTGGACGCCGCGCACGACCAGGACCTGGTCCACCGGGACGTCAAGCCGGGCAACGTGCTGGTCGCCGCGGGCACGGACAGCGAACACCCGGAGCACCTGTACCTGGCCGACTTCGGCCTCACCAAGAAGTCGCTCTCGCTCAGCGGCCTGACCACCGTCGGGCAGATCGTCGGCACCCTGGACTACGCGGCGCCCGAGCAGATCTCCGGACGGCCGCTGGACGGCCGCTGCGACCAGTACAGCCTGGCCTGTGTGGTCTTCGAGATGCTGGCCGGGACGCCGCCGTTCCGCCGGGAGAGCGACCTCGCGCTGCTCTGGGCCCACCTCAACGACCCGCCGCCGACGCTGCGGGACCACCGCCCGGACCTGTCCGCCGAGGTGGACACCGTGGTGGCCCGGGCACTCGCCAAATCACCCGAGCAGCGGTACGCCAGCTGCCTGCAGTTCGTCGCCGAGCTGCGCGCCGCCACCGAGGCGCCCGGCCCCGCCACGCCCTGGCTGGCGGACGGACCGGCCACCCAGGTGCTCCCGGCGTACGGCGGCGGCGCGGGCGGGCCGTACGTCTCGCCCCCGGTGCCCGAGCCGCCGGACTGGGCGACGCCGGTCGTCCACCCCCGGGGACGCTGAGGCGCGGCGGTCCCGGCCGTCAGCCGCCGTCTGCCGCGATCTCGCCGCGCCTGCTCCGGTGGGCCGCCAGCAGACCGCCGAGCAGGCCGGCGACCAGGCCCCAGGCCGCCGCCAGCGGCACCAGCAGCCAGAGCTTCGGGTCGAGCACGAGCGAGCCGCCGCCGAGGCCCGCGACCGGGTTGGTGTCGCCGAGCACGGAGCCGAGGAGGTCGCCCAGCCCGCCGTCCCCGGCGCCGACCCCGAGCACCGAGAGGCCGTAGTCGGCGGAGACCCGGGACCAGACGCCCACCAGCAGCATCGTCACGGCCGCGGCCGCGCCCAGCCGGACGGCGTGCTGCCAGAGCCGGACCCCGCGCGGGGAGCGGTAGGCGGTGAGGAAGCCGGCCGCCAGCAGCAGCACGGCCGTCAGCGGCAGCAGCCACCAGACCCGGCCGTCCTGCTCCGCGAGGGTGCTGAGGCTGATGGTGGCCGACTTGCCCTCGGGTGCGCGCAGCACCTCGGACAGCGACTCCGGCACGGGCAGCCCGATCGCCCCGACCAGGTGGCCGTGCCACTCGGCGCCCATCCCCAGCCCGAGGGCGAGCCAGACCAGGTTGGGCAGCGCCAGCAGGAGCAGGGCCAGCGTCGCCCGGGCGTCGCCGTGCACGACGGCGGTGACGAGCCCCGCCACCAGGCCGAGCACCACACAGGTGAGCAGCACCAGCAGCATCGCGAACGCGGCCGGCCGGACGGCCTGCTGGAACGGCACCAGGCCGCGCGGCAGCGGCGCCCGGCGGGAGACCGCGAAGGTGGCCGCCAGGACCACCAGCAGCCAGAGCAGCCCGAGGCCGATGGTGCTCAGCGGCTCCGCGTGGAAGCCGATCTCGGGGGTCAGGCCGAGGGCGCCGCCGAGGTCCTGGACGAGGTCGTCGCCGAGCGGGACGACGAAGGTGTGCCGGGCGGCGAGGGTGATCAGCACCAGGGCCACCACCCAGACGGCCGCCGTCCGGGCCACCCGGCCGAGCAGTTCGGCGCCGCCGGCGACCGCCCGGAAGCGCAGCTGGCGCAGGAAGACCTCCGCCATCACCAGGGCGCCGACCAGTCCGACGGTCAGCGGCATCGCGGTGATCCCAGCGTCCACCTGGGCGAAGAAGCCCGCCCCGCCGTCGAGCTGCACGGAGCCCCCGACGGCGAGCGCCAGCGCACCGGCCAGGACGTACGGGAAGCCGCCGCCCGGCAGGGAGCCGGCGCCGGCGGCCCAGAGGCCGAGGGCGGCCACCGCCGCCATCGCGGCGATCCCGGCGAGGACGACCGCCGACGCGTCCAGCCAGCCGCGCATAACGCCGGGCGGGCCGGGCGCCGTGGTGGGGGGCTCCTGGGGCATGCGGGCTCCTGGTGGACTCGGGTGCCCCCCTCGCGTCTGAGTCCAGCGTCACCCAGGACCGGGCCGCGCGCGCTGTGTGCGCACGGCGAGCCGGCGGTGGCGTGCTGTTGCGGCGGTTGCCGGGCGGGGGCAGAAATGGAAGCCAGTGGCAGGAGCCTTCTGTGCCGGTCGTTTCGCCGGCCGCCCGCGAAACGGAGCCTCGATGAGTTCCCAACCGCCCCTCTCCGGGCCCCCGTCCGGCCCGCCGTCCGGCCCGCTCTCCGGGCCGCCGTCCAGCGGCCCGCCGGGACCGCCGTCCGTTCCCCCGTCCGGGCCGTCCGGGCCGGGCGGCTCCTCGGCCGGTGGGCCGGGCGGGCGTCCGACGCCGTGGTGGCGGTCCCGCACGAAGCTGGCGCTGGCCGGGGGCACCGCGGCGCTGGCCGTGCTGGCGACGGTGCTGATCGTCAACAGCGGCGGCGGGAGCGGTACCCCCAGCGATGCCATCCCGGCCGCGAACGAGGTGGCGCTGCAGACTCCGGGCGATCCGGGACCGGCGCCGTTCACCCAGTCGGTCGAGACCACCGCGGTCTCCTCTCCCGCGTCGGCCCCGGGCAGTCCGGGCGGCGCCACGAAGAGCACCGCCGCGGCCTCGCCGAGCGGCATCCGCACCGTGCAGGGCTCCTCGGCCGGGCTCTACGCCGGTGAGAAGTCCAAGCCGGCCTGCGACGTCGAACGGCTGATCTCCATGACGTCGACCGGGGACACCGGCCGGGCCTGGGCGGCCGCCCAGGGGATCGAGCAGTCCGCCATCCCGGGCTATCTGCGCTCGCTGACCTCCGCCTACCTGCGGGTGGACACCCGGGTCACCAACCACAGCTACAAGGGCGGGGCGTCGGTCGCCTACCAGTCGGTGCTGCAGGCCGGCACCGCCGTCCTGGTCGACGCGCAGGGCGTACCGCGGGTGCGCTGCAGCTGCGGGAACCCGCTGAAGCCGCCGGAGCTGGTGAGCGACGCCAAGTACACCGGCAAGTCGTGGACCGGCTTCCAGCCGTCCTCGCTGGTCATCGTGGTGGCGGCGCCGAAGCCGGTGACGGAGCTCGTCCTGGTGGACATCACCACCGGTGGCTGGTTCGCCCGGGTGACCGGGCAGATCAAGGTGGTGGACAAGACGGTCCAGCCGCCGGAGGTCCTGGTGCCGGGCATCCCGCCGGCCGCTCCGATGAAGCCGGTCTCCCCGTCGGCGTCGATGTCGGGCTCCACCTCGGGTTCGGGCTCGCCCTCGACCTCCGGCTCGACCTCGGGCTCGACCGGTCCGTCGACCGGGTCGGCCTCGGCCTCCAGCTCCTCGGGCACGCCGTCCGGGCCGTCCTCCGGCCCGTCGTCCTCGGCGAGCACCGGTTCGGCGTCGGCCTCGTCGTCGACCAAGTCCGCCGGCCCCACCTCGTCCTCGCCGCCCGGCCCGTCCACCGCCAGCGTGACGCCCTCCACGGCGACGGCGACGGCGTCCGCGAACTCGGCGACGGCGTCCGGGCCGACGGTGGCCACCGCGACCTGTGCGACCGTCGCGCCCTCGACCCTCCCGCCGTGCCCCGGCGCCTCGGGCAGCACGCCCAGCTGACCGACCACTCCCCCGCAGCGGCGGGGCGCCTCGGATCCACCGGGCGCCCCGCCGCTGCGTCACGCCGTCCACCTTTATAGTTGGATTATCAAACGCACAGCGCTACAGTGAGTCGCGATGTCAAACCCACGCCCTTGGGAGCTCTCGTGACCGCCCCCCGCACCGCCGCGCCCCGCACCCCGGAGGTGCCCGATGCCGCGCACTGACCGCACCGGGACCGTGCTGCTGGCCGCCTGCCTCGGCCTCTTCACCGTCTTCATCCAGACCACCCAGACCATCGGCACGCTGGGCGCGGTCCGCGCCGACCTCGGCCTCGACGCCGCGGACCTGGTCTGGATCCCGAGCATGTACACCCTGGTGGTGGCCTCCGTCGTACTCGGCGGCGGCGCGTTCGCCGACCGCTGGGGCCGCCGGCGGATCTTCCTGCTGGGCGCGCTCGCGATGGGCGCCGGCGGGGTGGTCCTGGTGTTCGCCGGGAGCCTGTCCACCGTCCTGCTCGGGCAGGCGGTGGCCGGACTCGGCGGCGCGCTGATCACCCCCAGCTCGCTCGCCCTGGTGACCGACGCCTTCCCCGACCCGCGCCGGCGGGCCGGCGCGATCGCCGCCTGGGCCGCCGCCTCCGGCCTCGGCCTCGCCCTCGGGCCGATCACGGCCGGGCTGGCGCTGCGCTGGTCGACCTGGCACACCGCGTTCTGGCTCGGCCCCGTGATCGCCGCGCTCGCCGGCGCCGCCGCCCTGTTCGGCGTGACCGAGTCCCGGGCCGAGGGCGTCCGCCTGGACTGGCCCGGGCAGATCCTCGCCACCGGCGGGCTCGCCCTGCTCATCTACTGGCTGATCGACGGCGGCCACCACAGCTACCTCGGCGGCGCCCCACTGGCCGCCGCCCTCGGCGCGGCCGTCCTGCTCGCCGCCTTCGCCGTGGTCGAACTCCGCCGCACCCACCCGCTGCTCGACCTGCGGCTGATGCGCGACCCCTCGTACAGCGCGGCGCTGCTGCTGGCCGGCACCGTCCTGTTCGGCTTCGTCGGCCTCGCCATGCTCCAGGTGCTCTGGCTGCAGCAGGTGCGCGGACTGACCGCGCTCCAGGTGGGCGTCCAACTCCTCACGGAATTCGGCATGTTCATCCTGGCCTCGGCGGTCGCCGGGATCCTCGGGCCACGGTTCGGCGCGGCCCGGCTCATCATCACCGGGCTGCTGCTGGCGGCGGCGGGCGCCGGCCTGTTCGCCACCGTCGAACCGGCCGACGGGTTCGGCGGCTACGCCCCGGCGCTGGTGCTGTTCGGCTTCGGCTGCGGCCTGGCCGGCGCGCCCTCGACCGCGCTGGCGGTCGGCCATGTGCCGCGCGGCAAGGAGGGCGCGGCCGCCGGCACGGTCAACGCCGCCCGCCAGGTCGGCGCGGTGCTCGGCACCAGCGTCCTCGGCACCCTGATGACCAGCCGCTTCGGCGAGCGGCTCGGCGCCCTCCGGAACCCGCGGCCGCAGGACGTGGCCCAGGCCTTCACCGACGCCGTAGGCCGCGCGGCCTCGGTCGCCGCGATCGTCCTCCTCGCCGGCGCGGCCGCGGGCGCCCTCCTCCTCGCCCTCGCCCGGCGCCGCCGTCCCGCGCCGAGCCCGGCGGAGCCGGAGCCGGCCACCCTCACCGCGGTGCGCGCCTCGAACACCTGACGCTTCGTCGCCCCCGCGCGAGCGGATCCCGGCTGCCACCCGAGGTCCCGGCGCGGCCGGGGGCCCGGGCGGCCCCCTCGACAGGGGGGCCGCCCGTGCCGGCTGCGCCTCTCGCGAGAAACTGATGAAAAGTCAGGACTCTTCGGGGCGGATCTTCGCCAGGCCCCGGTAGCGCTCCGGGTCGACCACGGCGGACAGTCCGTTGAGCATCAGCCGGGTGCCGCCCTGGAGGTGGGCGGTGTCCTGGGTGCCGTCCCCGCTCAGCACCAGGTACGCGTACTGCTCGGTCCAGTCGAGCCGGGATCCGGCGCCCTGGGCGGCGAGTTCGAGCGTCACCAGGGAGACCCAGCGGCGCAGGCCGTCCACGTGGGCCTCGTACACGTAGACGATGCGCTCGCCGGGCACGATGTCGTGGAACCGGGAGCGGTATTCGAGCCGCTCCTCGATGTCCCCGGAGACGAACAGGTTGGTCGCCACCTCGCTGCCGCCGACCCGGAAGTCCAGCGCGTGGGTGGCGTGCTTCGAGGAGCCGGGGAGGCGGAACCAGCGGGTGCGCAGCACGGGCTCGGCGAAGGCCGCGAAGACCTGCTCCGGCGGCGCCGAGAAGCCGACCTGCAGAGTGAAGGAACCGTGGACGACCTGCGGTTTCCCGTCGGTCGGAGAAGTGCCCTCATGTGCGTGATCAAGGCGGCCAGAGCTCACGCGGCGACACTACCACGCAGGCCGATCACCGTTCGGCCGCTCGGCCGGCGACCGTGTCGCGTCGCCGGCCGAACAAGCTGATTGGACGTCAACTTCCGTTGCCCATAGGGTCAGATCCAGCCTTCGAGGGAGGCCAGGAAGCCGTCCAGGTCGTCCCGGTGGATGCAGTGGCCGGTGTCCGGCACGTACCGCACCTCGAACCCGCTCGCGCGCAGGGTCTCGGCCAGCTCGTCCGGGACGAGGTGGTGGTCGCCGGCGCCCTGGACCAGCGAGGGCACGACCGGGCGGTCCGGTACGTAGCTGTGCGAGCTCTCCAGCCAGTCGACGGCCCGGACGTCCCAGCGCGCGTACCCGGCGAGCTCGGCCTCGATGTCCTCGGGCTGCCAGCGCGGGAACATCGGACGGATGGCCTCGGCGGTCGCCACCTTGGTGAACTGGGCGAACTCGCGGATCTCCGCGACCGCCTTCTCGGTGAAACGCCAGGCGGGGTCGCTGTAGACCACCTTGGCCGGGCGCAGCCCCTCCACCGCCAGCGAGAGCACCGAGGCGCCGAAGGAGTGGCCGATCGCGAGGTCGGCGCCGGCCGGCAGCGACTCCACCAGGTCGGCGGCGAGCAGCTCCGGCGAGTAGGAGTCGGCCTGCGGGCTCTCGCCGTGGCCGCGCAGGTCCGGCATGATCACCCGGTAGCCGCGGTCGGCCAGCCGGGGCGCCACCCGGCTCCAGGTATCCGACGACGAGATGATGCTGTGGACGAGCAGGGCGACCTTGTCGCCGTCGCCGACTTCGTGGAGCTTGAGCCTCATGGGCCGGGTCTTCCTCTCAACGCGTGGTCCGGACGGTCCGGAGGTGTCTGACGGCCCGGCGGTGTCCGGCGGCCGTACGCGGCGGGCCGGCCGCGGCGACCCGGCGGGTCGTCAGCGGTCGGCGGCGGTCAGGTGCACCAGGGCGCGGGCCGCCAGGCGGTAGCCGAAGGCGCCGAGCCCGACCACCACACCGCCGGCCAGCGGGGCGATCACCGACTCGTGCCGGAACTGCTCGCGCGCCCAGACGTTGCTCAGGTGCACCTCGACCCAGGGCTGCGGATAGCTCGCCAGCGCGTCGCGCAGGCTCCACCCGGCGATCATCAGCGCGCCTGGGTTGACCACCGCGCCGACGCTGCTGAGCCGGTGCTCGTGGATGGCCCGGACGAGGTCGCCCTCGGAGTCGTGCTGGATCGAGCGGACCTCCCAGCCCACGCCGCTCACCTCCTCGGCGACGGCCTTCTCGATGTCGGCCAGCGTGTCGGTGCCGTAGATCTCCGGCTCGCGCTGGCCGAGGATCCCGAGGTTGGGGCCGTTCAGGAGAAGCATCGTGGTCATGAGTCACCTCGCTGGTCGGAGACGCGGATCGCGCCGGGTGCCCGGTCGGGGGTCTGTACCGGGTCGGTGTGCTGGTCGCCCAGGCCGAGTTCGGCCCCGGCCACCTCCTCGGCGCGGGTCATCGCGTACCGCAGGATGGGCGGTGCCATCAGCGAGGTCACGATCGCGACGAGGATGATGATGGTGTACGTCTCGGTGTTCAGGACGCCGAGCCGCAGGCCGGTCATCGCGACGATCACCTCGACGACGCCGCGGGAGTTCATCCCGGCGCCCAGCGCCAGCGCCTCCCAGCGGTTGAGCCGGCTGAGCCTGGCCCCGATGAAGGCCCCCACGAACTTGCCGAAGATCGCCACGGCGAGTACCGCGACCGCGACGCCCAGGACGATCGGGCGGCCCAGCGCGGTGAGGTCCATCCGCAGGCCGGCGGTGGCGAAGAAGAGCGGGGCCAGGAAGGCCAGCACCGTGGTCCGCAGCGGCTCCAGCTTCGCCGGGTCCAGCTCGCCGCTGGTGCCGATCAGCACACCGCAGACGAAGGCGCCGAAGATGGCCTCCAGGTGCATCGCCTGCGTCGCCGCCGCGCTGAACAGCACCAGCACCACGGCGGTGGCGATCGTCGGCATCGGGCCCTCCGACCGGCCGGCCGCGCGCAGGGCCCGGCCGACCAGCGGGCGGCCGACCACCAGGGCGAAGACCACCACGCCGATCGGGTACAGCACCGCGGTGGTGACCACCCCGGCGGTCAGCCCGGCGGTGGCCATCGCCGAGACGACGGAGAGCAGGAACCAGCCCACCACGTCGTCGACCACGCCCGCGGCCAGGATGAGCTGGCCGATGTCGCGGTGCAGCAGCTTCATGTCCAGCAGGGTCTTGGCGATCACCGGGATCGCCGTGACGCACATCGCCACGCCGAGGAAGAGCGCGAAGACGGCCGGGTCCGCGCCGCTCGGCAGGAAGGACCGCGGCAGCAGGTAGCCGGTGCCGATCCCGAGGCCCAGCGGCAGCAGCAGGCCGGCGATGCTGACCCGGGCCGCGGTCAGCCCGCGCCGGCGGACCAGGGCGAACTTCAGCTCCGCGCCGGTGACCCCGACGAGCAGCAGCACGCCGAGCTGCCCGACGGCGTCCAGCAGGTGCAGCTGGTCCGGCTTCTGCGGCAGCAGCCAGTCGGAGAAGCCCGGCAGCAGCGGTTCGAGGACCGAGGGCCCGAGCAGGACGCCCGCGCACAGCTCACCGGCCACCGCGGGCAGGTTGAAGCGCTGGGCCAGCCGGCCGAGGACGAGTGCCAGGAGGAGCAGCACGGCGACCTGGAGGAGGAACACCAGGAGCGAGTGCTGGCCGATCGTCGGCACGGGTGCGGCGGTTCGCATGTCGACCCATTCCAGGAGGTGGTTCAGCGGTTGGTTGCGGCGTCCTGCCCGGTGAGTCTCCGGGCCAGCAGCTCGATCACCTCGGCGCTCCGGTCGGCGAGGAAGAAGTGTCCGCCGGGGAGGACCTCCAGCTCGGTCGCCCCGGTGGTGTGCTCCTCCCAGGCCCGCGCCTCGTCGATCGACACCCGCGGGTCGCTGTCGCCGGCGAGCACCGTCAGCGGGCAGTCCAGCCGCTGGTCGGGGTCGTGCCGGTAGCGCTCGATGGCGGTGTAGTCGCTGCGGATGGCCGGCAGGATCATCGCCAGGTTCTCCGGATCGGCCAGCATGAGCTGGCTGGTACCGCTCAGCGCCTTGAGCTCGGCCACCACGTCGGCGTCCGAGCCGGTGTGGACGTTCTCGTCGCGGTAGCGGGACGGCGCCCGCCGGCCGGAGGCGAACAGCCGTACCGGCGCCGGGAGTCCGGCCCGCCGCAGGCGCAGGGCCACCTCGTACGCGAGCACCGCGCCCATGCTGTGGCCGAACAGCGCCAGCGGCTTGTCGTCCAGGTGGCGCACCGCCGCGAAGATCTCGTCCGCGAACTCGGGGATGTTGTCGATGCCCGGCTCCTGGTGGCGCATCTGACGGCCCGGGTACTGGATCGCCAGCACCTCGATCCCCTTCGGGGCGAGCACCCGCGACACCGGGAAGAAGAAGCTCGCGGACCCGCCGGCGTAGGGCAGGCAGACGAGCCGCACGGTGCTCGTCGGCACCGGGTGGAAGACACTGACCCACTTCTCGTAGTGGGCGGTCGTCGCTTGGGCCATGCCGGATCTTCCCTTCGGGCAACGGTCCGTGGCGCGGCCGCGGGCCCACGCCGGAAGGCGGTGGCGGGCGGACTGCGCACGGGTCCCCGGATTCTTCGGGACGTCCGCACAGTAGGCCGGTCAAGACCGGTCGTGGTATCCCCCGATCTGATAGCCCGGGGCGGACGTTGACGCTTCACGCGGGTCGCGGTAGTAGTCTTCCGATGTTCCTGCCAGGGCTGTCGCGCCCCGTTGTCGCGCGCAGCCGCCGCGGCGTCCGAGCAGCGCGCCTTCGCACTCCTCCGCCGCGTTCCCGCCGCCGTGCCCACCCGCCGTGCACCGGTCCGCACCGGTCCGCCGCCTCCCTGCGATGAGGGGTCCCTATGCCCAAGGTGTCACCGCACGAGCCCCCGACCGGCCCGACGGACACGGACGTGGTCGTCGTCGGCAACGGGCCGGTCGGGGCCGCGCTCGCCGTCCTGCTCGCCCAGCACGGCTGGCGGACGACCGTGCTGGAACGCCGCCGGCGCCCGTACACACTGCCCCGGGCGACCAGCTTCGACGGGGAGACCGCCCGGCTGCTCGCCGCCTGCGGGATCGGCCCGGACCTCGGCGGGATCACCGAACCGGCCTCCGGCTACCAGTGGCGGACGGCGGCCGGCGAGACCCTGCTGGACATCGAGTTCCGGACCCCGGGCCCGTACGGCTGGCCGGATGCCAACACCATGCACCAGCCCGCCCTGGAGCAACTGCTGGCCGCCCGGACCGCGCGGCTGCCCGGGGTCACCGTGGAGCGCGGCCGGCAGGTCGTCGGGATCGCCGACCACGGCGACCGGGTCCTGGTGACGGCCGAGGACGAGGACGGCGCGGCGCGGACGGTCTCGGCCCGCTGGGTAGTGGGCTGCGACGGCGCCAACAGCTTCGTCCGGGACCACCTCGACGTCCCCGTCACCGACCTCGGCTTCTCCTACGAGTGGCTGCTGTGCGACGTCGAACTGCGCGAGCCGCGGGCGTTCGTACCGACCAACCTGCAGATCTGCGACCCGGCCCGGCCCACCACGCTGGTGGGCAGCGGCCCCGGGCACCGGCGCTGGGAGTTCATGCGGCTGCCGGGCGAGCGGGCCGCCGAGCTGAACCGCGAGGAGACGGCCTGGCGGCTGCTCGCCCCGTTCGGGGTCACGCCGGACACCGCCACCCTGCTGCGCAGCACCACCTACATGTTCCAGGCCCGGTGGGCCGACCGCTGGCGGGCGGGCCGGGTGCTGCTGGCCGGTGACGCGGCCCATCTGATGCCGCCGTTCGCCGGGCAGGGCATGTGCTCGGGCATCCGGGACGTGGTCAACCTGTCGTGGAAGCTGGACCTCGTGCTGCGCGGTCTCGCCGACGAGGCGGTGCTGGACACCTACACCGGGGAACGCCGGGCGCAGGTCAGGGAGTCGATCCTGGCCTCGGTCCAGCTGGGCCGGGTGATCTGCGTGACCGACCCGGCCGCCGCCGCCGAGCGGGACGCCACGGTGCTGGCCAACCGGCACGGCCGGGGTCCGACCCGGCCGGAGCCGGCGAAGCCCCTCACCGAGGGCCTGCTGTACGGCGGCGGGGGCGACGGACCGCTCAGGCCGGCCGGCGAGGTCGTGCCGCAGGGGGTGGTCGACGGGCCCGGCGGCCGCGGCCTGTTCGACGAGGTGGTCGGGCGCGGCTTCGTGCTGCTGCTCGCGCCCGGGGCGGACGCCCGGCTCGGCGCGGAGCGGCTCTCCTTCCTGGCCGGGCTGCGGGCGCACGTGGTGCGGCTGCTGCCGGCCGGCCGGACCCGGGACGGGCAGGGGGACGGCGGCGCCGGGGCGTCCGGCGAGGTCCGGGTGGTGGACACGGACGGCGTCTACGAGGCCTACCTGGCGCGGTACGGGGCGAGCGCGCTGCTGGTCCGCCCGGACTACCACGTGTTCGGCGCGGCCGGCGAGCCGGCGGGCGCGGCCGCGCTGGTGGACGGGCTGCGGGCCGGGCTGACGGCCGCCGTACCGGCGGGCGCGGCGGGCCACGGGGGCTGACGCGGCGACGGCCCGCCCGGACCGGCTGGTCCGGGCGGGCCGTCCCGCGCCCTACTGTCCGCGGGCCAGCAGCACGGCGCCGCGCAGCGAGGAGAGCCCGCCCAGCCGGGCCGGGGCGACCGGCAGCGGGGCCAGGCCCGGCCGGGCGAGCGCGGCGAGGTGCTCGGCCGTCCGGTCGACGAGTTCGGGGATCCCGGCCGCGAAGCCGCCGCCGAGCACGGCGAGCCGGGGGTGGAGCAGCTCCGCCACACCCACGGCGGCGGCGGCCAGGGCGCGGCCGGTCCGGTCGAGTGCCGTGACGGCCCAGGACTGCCCGGCCCGCAGCCCCGCCCGCAGCTCGTCGAAGGTGACGGGCGCGCCGCGCAGCCGCTCGGCGCGGGCCAGGGTGGCGGGGCCGGAGGCGGTCGCCTGGAGGCACCCCCGGCGGCCGCAGACGCAGACCGGGCCGTCCAGTTCGACGACCAGGTGGCCGAGTTCGAAGGAGCCGTGCGCCGGGCCCGGGCAGAGCCGGCCGCCGAGCACGAGGCCGCCGCCGATGCCGGTGCCGACGCCCAGGTAGAGGAGGTCGGCGCAGGCCGCCGCCTCGGCCTCGGCGAGGGCCGCGAGGTCCCCGTCGTCCGCCCAGACGACGGCCGCCCCGGGGAACAGCGTCCGCAGCGCCGGGCCCAGGGGCAGACCGGTCCACTCCGGCCGGCTGGGCCAGGCGGTGACCCGCTCGTCCGGGCCGACGGTGGCGGGCATCGCGACACCGACGGCCCGGAAGGGCGCGCCCGACCGGGCCGCCAGCGTGCCGACGTGCTCGGCGAGCCGGGCCAGGTCGTGATCGGCGTCGCGGCCCGGGCCCCAGGCGAAGGAGGTCTCCTCGGCCCGGCCCGTCGCCGACTCCGCCCGCAGGGCGACCTTGGTGCCGCCGACGTCGATGCCGAGGTAGCGCGGCGCCTCCTCGGCGTCCGCCGCGCCGCCGGGACCCGGTGCCGGTCCGTTCTCGCCGGTCCGCATGGTGTGCCGCCTCCGCGCGGTCGGGTCAGCGCTCGCTGAGGGCCGGGCAGAGGGCGAGCAGCTCGACCGGGCGGCGCAGCACCACGTCGGGGCCGGCCGCGAGCAGCTCGGCCTCGTCCGGACCGGCCCAGAGGGCGGCGGCGGAGGCGACCCCGGCGCCGCGGGCGCTGGCCAGGTCGGTCGGCGCGTCACCGATCATGATGGCCTGGTCGGCGGGTACGTCCAGCAGTTCCAGCGCGCGCAGCACGATGTCGGGGGCGGGCTTGGGCCGGGCCACCTCGTCGGAGCCGATCACGTGGGCGAAGTACGGGAGCAGGCCCAGGCCGTCGAGCAGGGAGCGGGCCCGGTCGCCGGCCTTGCCGGTGGCCACGGCCATCCGCAGGCCCCGGTCACGGAGCTCCTGGAGCAGTTCGGGGATGCCGTCGAAGACCTGCACCTGGTGCGCGAGCCGGTAGCTCTCGCGGACGAAGGGCGCCTCCATCTCCAGCGGCAGGCCCATGATCCGCATGATGTCGGGGAAGTAGCGGCCCTGGTGGCGCTGGTACTCCTCGAAGGGCGCCGGGCCGCCGCCGACGATCTCGGCGTAGGCGATGGAGAACGCCTGGCCCATCACGGCGAAACTGTCGACGATGACCCCGTCCAGGTCGAAGACGACCGCCTGCCGGGGGTTCGCTGGTCTGTCCGTGGTCGTGGCGGACCCGGGTGCCGATGTGGCGGTCATGAGGTCCTCACCTCCTCGTGGGCGGCTGCGGGACGGGCGGATCGCGCCCGGCCGGCAACGCGGGCCGACTCGTAGAAACTCTCGATGAGCTGGACCGTGCCACGCGCCTGCGCGATGGCCCGGCCGCGATGGGCGGGGTCGGCCAGCAGTGCCCCGAGGCCGTCCAGTTGGCGCCGGTACTCGGCCCCGATCGGCTCCGCCGGCACGGCGATCCGACGGGTGGTGCCCTCCCGGGTCAGGGTCAGGACCGGCTCGGGCTGCCGGTTGGGGCTGAAGCCGAAGGTGCAGCGCAGTTCCGCGCTGCCGGCGCTGCCCTCGACCACGATCCGGGAGACGTCCAGGGCCTCGTGGGAGGCCCAACTGGCCCGCAGCGAAACGGAGATGCCGTCCTCGCGGACCAGGAAGCCGCGGGCGGTGTCCTCCACGTCGCCGGTGAGCGCGTCGGCGGGCCGGTCCTGGCGCCAGGCGGCGGACCAGGCGCCGACGTTGACGAAGTCGTCGGAGGTCGCGCCGACCACCTGGGCGAACTCGGCCGGCCCGACCAGGGCGGCCAGCGCGTCCAGCAGGTGCCAGCCGAGGTCGACCAGCACCCCGCCGCCGGCCGTGCTGCGCCGGGTGAACCAGCCGCCGGCCTTCGGGACGCCGCGGGCCCGCACCCACGACAGGTCGACGTGCCGCACCCGCCCCAGGTCGGGGACGAGCGCGGCCAGTTCGCGGACGTCGGCGCGGTGCCGGGCGGCGCTGCCGGCCAGCAGCATGCCGCCGTCGAGCTCGGCCCGCGCCAGGTCGTCCGCCTCGGCGGAGGTCAGGCAGACCGGCTTCTCCAGGAAGACCGCGAGGCCGCGCCGCAGCAGCGCCGCGGCCACCTCGGCATGCAGGTGGTTGGGCACGGCGACGACGGCGACGTCGACGTCCTCGGGGTGGAGCGCGTCCACCGCCGCGTGGGCGGGGATGCCCGTCGCCTCGCCGACCGCCGCCCGCAGGGCCGGGTCGGGGTCGACGACGGCGACCACGTCGAAGTCCTCGTGCGTCCTGAGCCGCGAGAGCCAGAGCTCCCGGCCGGCCCAGCCGAGCCCGACGACGGCGGCGCGATGCCTCACAGGGCTGCCACTGCGTCGGCGACGATCGCGGCGGTGGCGTGCAGGGCCTCCTCGGAGGCGAGCAGGACGCGGTGGTGCAGCCAGACGCAGTCCCGGCTGATGGCCTCGGTGTTGGGGCAGCGCTCGGCGACCGCCTCCGGGGTCTCGTCGGGGGCGGCGGTCTCCCAGAACGCGTCGGTGCGGTAGATCGCGCGGAACGCGGCGAAGGCCGGCAGGCCGGCGTCGACCAGGCGGTCGACGAGCTCGTTGCGGCCCTCCTCGGAGATGCCGGGGATCCGGAACATCGCCATGTAGTGCGAGTTGCGGTCGGCCCGCGGGTCGCTGCCCTGGGGGACGACGCCGTCGATCGCGCCGAGCAGGCCGGACAGCAGGTTCCAGCGCTCCTCGCGCAGGTCGGTCTGGGCGTCGAGGCGGCGCAGCTGGGCGCGGAGCACGGACGCCGAGAACTCGTTGAGCCGCATGTTGGTGCCGGCGATCTGGTGGAAGTACCGGCGGTCGGTGCGCGGCCGGCCGCAGCTGTGCCGCAGGAACGCGGCCTCGTACAGCTCCGACTCGGGGAACAGCAGGGCGCCGCCCTCGCCGGCGGTCATCAGCTTGCCGTTCTGGAAGCTGAAGGCGGCCACCGAGCCGAGCTCGCCGACCCGCTTGCCCTGCCAGCGCGCGCCGTGCGCGTGCGCGGCGTCCTGGAGCAGCGGGACGCCGGTGGACTCGGAGAGCTTGCCGAGGGCGTCCATGTCCGCGATGAGCCCGGCCATGTGCACGGGCATGATCACCCGGGTGCGCGGGGTGATCGCGGCGGCCACGGCCGCCACGTCGATGTTGTAGGTCACCGGGTCGACGTCGACGGGGACGGCGACCGCGCCGAGCCGCTGGGCGGCCTGGGAGGAGGAGATGAAGGTGAAGCCCGGCACGATGACCTCGGTGCCGGGGCCGGCGCCCAGACACTGCAGCGCCAGCTCCAGCGCGTGCGTGCCGTTGGTGACCGCCAGGGCGTGCGGTGCGCCGTGGTGGTCGGCGAACTCGCGCTCGAAGGAGTTCACCTCGTCCCCGCCCATGCGCCACCACTGGCCCTGCTCCAGAGCGCGTATCAGGCCGCTCCGCTCGTCGTCGTCGTACTGCGGCCAGGAGGGGAATTCCGGTGCCGGTCGCGCGTTCATGTCTCTCCAAATCTCCGCTACGAACTGGTCTCCGCTTTTGGACGGCCTGGCGGGATTGAGCGGGCGGGGCGCGTGGCCGACGGAAGAGCGGAACAATGGCCCCTGGGATTTCACGCAAGGTATTGCGGCCTCACAGTAGGCGCCGCCCTCGGCGGCCCGCATCCCTCGTTCTGGTAGTCGTCGGCCCCGACCTGCCGATCACCCGTCAGCGCAGCCCGAAGAATGCGCGGTACTCGTCCACCTGACCGTTCAGCATGTGGATTCCGTGGTGGACGTCGAGCCCCAGGGCGGCCGCCAGCCGCAGCAGCGGCGTCTCCCTCGGTTGCATGATGATGTCCGCCACCACGGCGCCGGGCGCGAGGGCGTCCGGCCGGAACGGCAGCGGGTCGCCCGGGCGCAGGCCCAGCGGGCTGGCGTTCACCGCGATGTCGCTGTCGTGCAGGGGCGGTTCGGCCGAGGCCCGGACCCGGCCGGGCCAGTGCTCGGCCAGCCGTGCGACGAGCGCGGCCAGCCGGGGCCCGTCCGGGTCGGTGACGGCGAGCCGCTCCGCGCCCGCGGCGAGCACGGCGGCCGCGATGGCGCTGCCCGCCCCGCCGGCGCCGGCCAGCGCGACCCGGCGGCCGCGGACGTCGTGGCCGGCCCGCGCCAGGCCCGCGACGAAGCCGGAGCCGTCGAAGTTCTCGGCGAGCCAGCCGCCGTCGGGTTCGCGGCGCAGCACGTTGGCGGTGCCGGTGATCTCCACGGTGCGGCTGCGCCGGTCGGCGAGGCCGGCGGCGGCCGCCTTGTGCGGCACGGTGACGAACAGGCCGTCCAGGTTGCCGATGTGCTGCAGGCCGCGGACCACCGTGGCCAGGTCCCCCGGCCGGGCGTGCACCGGGACGAGCACCGCGTCGATGCCGAGCCGGGCGAACAGCGGGTTCAGCAGCCCGGGTGACTGCACCTGGGCGACCGGGTCGCCGAGGACGGCGTACAGCCGGGTGGCCCCGCCGATCGGCGGGCCGGGCGGGACGGCGTGCTGCGGGGCGTCGGTCATCGTGGCCTCCCGGGGCGGGGTACGGTGCCCTGTGCGACCGTCTCCGCGAACATCTCCGCGACGGTGAAGGCGAGTTCCATCGACTGCTCGGCGTTCAGGCGCGGATCGCAGGCGGTCCGGTAGTTGCCGGGCAGCTCGTGCTCGGCGATCCCCCGGGCGCCGCCGAGGCACTCGGTGACGTCCTCCCCGGTCGCCTCCAGGTGGAGGCCGCCGGGGTGGGTGCCGAGCGCGCGGTGGACGTCGAGGAAGCCGGCGATCTCCTCGACGACGTGGTCGTAGTGGCGGGTCTTGTACCCGTTGTCCGCGGTGCGGGAGTTGCCGTGCATCGGGTCGCACTGCCAGACCACCTGGTGGCCGGAGGCGGTGACCTTCTCGACGATCTGCGGGAGGACCTCGCGGACCCGCGCGTGCCCCATCCGGCTGATCAGCGTCAGCCGCCCGGGGGTGGCGTGCGGGTCGAGCCGGCGCACGTACTCGACCGCCTGCTCGGGGGTCGTGCCCGGGCCGATCTTCACGCCGATCGGGTTGGCCAGCAGCTCCGCGAAGGCGATGTGCGCGTCCTCGGGCCCGCGGGTGCGCTCGCCGATCCAGAGGAAGTGCGCCAGTCCGCTGGAGTACAGCGGCTCCGGCCCGTCCTCCGTCACCCGGAGCAGGGCACTCTCGTAGTCCAGCAGCAGGGCCTCGTGGCTGACGTAGACCTCGCTCCCGGGCGCCGTCCCACCGCCGGCTCCCGGGCCGGCCGGGAGGCCCAGGCCGCGGCCGATCTCCTCGGCCGCCGGCGCGTACCGGTGGCCCCCGGGCGCGTCGCGGACGAAGCGGAGGTTCTCGGCGTGCAGCGCGTGCGGGTCGCCCAGGCCGTCCCGGTGGAGCCGCCGGGCGATGGCCACCGTCCGCGAGGCCTCGGCGTGGGCGAGCAGCATCCGCTCCGGGTCCGGGGTGCGGGCGGCGGGCGTGGGTTCGACGCCGTTGACGATGTCGCCCCGGTAGACCGGCAGGCCGTGGGCGTCGACCTGGTGGGAGCGCGGCTTGGCGTACTGGCCGGCGGCCCGGGCGACCGGCACCACCGGCAGTCCGGTGGTGTGGGCGAGCACCAGGGCCATCCGCTGCAGCAGGCCGAGGTTGGCGCGCAGGTGCGGCTCGGTGTTGTCGGCGAAGGTCTCCGCGCAGTCGCCGCCCTGGAGCAGGAAGGCCTCGCCCCGGGCGACGGCCGCCAGCCGCTCGGCGAGCCGGGCGGTCTCGGCGGGCGTGACGATCGGGGCGGCGGCGCGCAGCCGGGCGACGACCTCCTGCGCGCGGGCCCGGTCCGGCCAGCCGGGCTGCTGCGCGGCGGGCCTGGCCAGCGCGGCGGCGAGGCGGTCGGCGAGCAGCCGTTCCGCCGCGCCGGTCCGCGCGGCCGGCGGGCCGCCGGGCGGCCGCCGTGGTGAGTACCTCATGACACCGCCGCCCCCGTCCCGGCGGGCCCGTCGGCACCGTGCCCGACGAGCCGGGCGAGCGGCCGGCGCGGCATCCGCGCCAGGGCCTCCAGGACGGCCCGCTCGGGCACGTCGTGGACCAGTTCCGCGCCCGCCGGGCCGTCCAGGACGAAGGCCAGCCCGCTGAGGGCCTTCTTGTCCCGCCGCATCAGCTCGACCAGTTCGCCCGGCCGCACGCCCTCGGGCAGCGCGCCGGGCAGGCCGTAGGAGGCGACGACCGCCCGGTGCTCGTCCACCCGGGCGGGGTCGATCCGGTCCAGGACGCCCGCGAGCAGGCCCGCGAAGACGGTGCCGACGGCGACCGCCTCGCCGTGGCGCAGCGCGAAGTCGGTGGCCACCTCCAGGGCGTGGCCCAGGGTGTGGCCGTAGTTGAGCAGGTGCCGAAGTCCGGTGTCGCGTTCGTCGGCCGAGACGATGCCGGCCTTGAGCGTCACGCTGGCGGCGATCCGGTCCGCCAGGGCCAGCGGGCGCAGGTCGCCGGCGCCGATGAAGTGGCACCGGGCGATCTCGCCGAGGCCGTTGAGCATCTCGCGGTGCGGCAGCGTCGCCAGGTAGTCGGTGTCGCAGAGCACCGCGGCGGGCTGCCAGTAAGCGCCCACCAGGTTCTTGCCGGACGGCAGGTTGACCGCCGTCTTGCCGCCGACGCTGGCGTCCACCTGGGCCAGCAGCGTGGTCGGCAGGTGCACGACGGGCACCCCGCGGTGGTAGAGGGCCGCCGCCAGGCCGACCACGTCGGTGGTGGTGCCGCCGCCGCAGGAGACCACGGCGTCGGAGCGGGTCAGCCCGAACCGCACGAACTCCGCGCAGAGCGCCTCGACGGTGGCGAGGTTCTTGTCCGGCTCGCCGTCCCGGGCGGGCAGCAGCAGGGTCTCGACACCGGTGTCGGGCACCCACTGGGCGGGGCGCGCCGACACCACCGCCACCCGCCGGGCACCGAGCCCCCGGATCACCTCGGCCAGCGAGGAGCGCACTCCCGGGCCGATGAGCACGTCGTACGAACGGTCGCCGATGCGCACCGGAACTTGTTCTCTCACGCCGCTTCAACCTGTCCTGTAGAACGTCGAACGCCGACTCTTCGGTGGTGCGCCCGCGGTGGGGCCCCTGCTCCGGTGCCACCCGGGCCCGGACCCGCGCCCGGGGCCCCGGCGGCGGTCGGCCGCCGGGATCCCGGGCGTGCGCAGGACGTGCCCGGCCGTTACTGGCCGGTGGTCACCCGCAGGATGCGGGCCTCGGCCCGCTCCTTGCGGTCGTGCTCGTCGAGCTGCGGGTAGGACGGGCACCCGAAGACCCGCTGGAACGGCGCGAAGGTGTCCCACTCCGGGCGCCGGCGCATCTCCTGGGCGACGGCGTTGTGCTCGCTCCAGAAGTCGCCGCCGATCAGCCGGATCAGGTAGCGCTCCAGCGCGTCGCGGGAGGTGGTCCGGCCGGCGTCGGCGGCCACCGAGACCAGCTCGCCGTCGTAGAAGGCGTGGATCAGCCGGATGTAGGTGTCGTACCCGGTCTTGAAGTAGTTCGAGTACTCGTCGATCAGCGCGTCGGCGTCCGCCGGGGACTTCAGCGCCGCGTCGAGGGTCTCGGCGGCGCGGGTGGCGGTGGCGGTCGCGACCAGCACGCCGCCGGAGAACATCGGGTCACCGAAGCAGCCCGCGTCGCCGACCATCACCCAGCCGGGGCCGGTGACGGTGTCCGCGTGGTAGCAGTAGTCGGTCTCGATCTTGAGGTCCATGCTCGGCCGGGTGCCGGTGAGCCGCGCGGTGATCCGCGGCACCCGGTTCAGGTGCTCGTCGAACGCCGCCTCCGGCGAGCCCGCCGCCCGGAAGGTGTCACGCGGCATCACGGTGCCGACGCTGATGACCTCCTTGGAGATCGGGATCGCCCACACCCAGCCGTCGTTGTGCGCGCCGACCTGGATGTCGCCCTCGGCCCCGAGGTTGTGCTTCTCGTCGAGGCCCTCGTAGTGCCGGAACACCCCGACCATCCGGAGCTTCTCCAGCGTCTTGCGGAGCCCGAACTTGTTGGCGATCCGCCCGGACCGGCCGCTGGCGTCGATCACGTAGGTCGCCCGGACCTCGTGCTCCTCGCCGTCCTTCTCGTAGCTGACGCCGACCATCCGGTCGCCCTCCATCAGCAGTTCCTTGACGCCGGCGCCCAGGTGGACCTCGGCGCCCGCCTTGGCCGCCTCCTCGACGAGCATCGCGTCGAACCGGGCCCGCTCGACCTGGAAGGCGCGGTCGAAGCGCCCCTCGCCCTGCTTGCTGAAGTCCGCGCGGAAGACGCCCGAGAAGAACTTCTTCTCCGTCGGGTCGATGAATTCGCCACCGAACTTCGGGACGTATCCGCGGGATTCCAGCGCCTCGCGCAGGCCGATCCGGTCGAAAAGCCCCATCATGTAGGGCAGCAGGGACTCACCGATGTGGAAGCGCGGAAACTCGTCGCGCTCCAGGAGCACCACGGAATGACCCTGCTTGGCCAGGACAAAGGCGCTGACCGCGCCGGCCGGGCCGCCGCCGATGACAACCACATCGGCCGAGTTCTTCGCCATTGGATTCCCTTCCAGAATTGTCGTACATCGTCTGCGAATGGTGCTGCCGGGAGTGCTCCCGCCGGTGTTCCCGCAGGTGCTCCCGGCGGTGTTCCCGCCGGTCAGGGGAGGTCCCCGGACACGATCGTGCCGACGAGCACGCGGTGCTCGTCGTCGTCGACGACGGTGCGCACCCGCTCCCGTCCGTCCCGGACCGTCAGGTGCCGGCGGCCCTTCAGGACGGCCTGGCCGTCCTCGAACGCCCGGCCGTAGAGGACACCCTGCATGTCCCCCTCGGGGGGCGGCGCCGGGTTCTCCCGGGCGCGGTCCTCCAGTTCCTTCCAGTCGCTCCACCGCCGGGGCAGCAGCTTGAAGGTGTAGACCACGCTCCAGCGGGTCACCCGCCCCCGGCGCTGCAGCGCCGTCTCGCCGTCGCCCCGGTCCACCAGCCGGTACTGGCAGCCGTACTGGGTCTGCACCGCGTCGGTGACGAGCAGCGGTTCGAGGTAGGACGGCCCCGGGTAGCCCACGTCGACCAGCCACTCGGCGCCGTCCAGCGCCACCCGGACGAACATGTGCTCGATCTCGGTGCCGAAGTTCTCCCTGCCCTCGGCGGTACTGGCCGCCATCAGGGAGACCTCGTAGCCGAGGGTGCCGAGCAGCCGGAAGAACAGCCGGTTCAGCTGGAAGCAGGTACCGCCCCGTCCCTCGACGACGGCCGTCTCGAACACGGCGTCCTCGTCGAGGTCGACGAGGTTGATGCCGTCGGTGAAGTCCTGGGCGGCGATGTTGTACGGGATCGCCATGAGATGCCGCTTGTGCAGGGTGCGCAGCGTCTCGATGTCCACGCGCGTCTGCCCGGCGCAACCGATGCGCCGGAGGTAGGCGTCCGCGTCGAACACGTCGTCATCTCCTCTCTTGTCCGCGAGCCGGATCAGGGCCGCTCGTTCGGGGCCGTTCAGTGGGGCGTTCGTCGGGTCGTTCGTCGAGTCGTTCATCGGGCCGTTCATCGGGGTCGTTCATCGGCTTGTCGGCCGGGCCGCTCGCCGGACCGCTCCGGGGCTGCGGCAGGGGCCCGGCCGTGGCGGCTCAGACCGAGATGGCCGCGACACCCCCCGTGCCCTCGCCGAACATGCGCTCTTGCATGTGCGCGACAATCATCCCCGGCGTCGGGTGATCGAAAACAAGACCGGCCGAGAGCTTCGCCCCCATCAGTTCGCCCAGCCGGTTGCGCAGTTCGAGCGCGGTCAGCGAGTCGAAGCCGATCTCGAAGAGGCCCTGGTCCACGTCGATGTGGTGGGACGCGCTGTAGCCGAGGACGACGGCGACCTGGGCCCGGACCACGTCCAGCAGGAGCGCCGCGCGCTCCGTGCCGGGCAGCCCGGCCAGCCGCTCGGCCAGCTTGCGCCGCTCGTCCCCCGAGACCGCGGCCCGGGCCAGCTGCCGGCTCGCGCGCACCAGGCCGCGCAGCAGCGGCGGTGCCTCGCGCCCGGCCGCGGCGTCGGCGCGCAGCGCACGCAGGTCCAGCTTGGCCGGCACCAGCAGCGCCCGGTCACCGCGCAGCGCGGTGTCGAACAGCTCCATGCCCTCGGCCGGGGTCATGCCCAGCAGACCGCCGCGCCGGTTCAGCCGGCTGCGGGTGAGGTCGTCGGTGCCGGCCGCCATGCCGGTCTCCTGCTCCCACAGGCCCCAGGCCAGCGACAGCGCCGGCAGACCGGCCGCCCGGCGCCGGGCCATCAGCCCGTCCATGTAGGCGTTCGCCGCCGCGTAGGCGCCGGTGCCCGCGCCGAGGAACACCGCCGACACCGACGAGTAGACCACGAACGCGTCCAACTCCGGGGTCAGTTCGCGGGTCAGCTCGTCCAGGTGCCGGGTCGCCGTCACCTTCGCCGCGAACACCCGCTCCAGCCGCTCCCGGTCGACCTCGCCGATCACGCCCGCGTCGAACAGGCCCGCGGCGTGCAGCACCGCGGTCAGCCGGCGGCCGTCGCGCCGGACGGCGGCCAGCAGCTCCGCCACCGCGTCCCGGTCGGTCACGTCGCAGGCCGGTACGGCCACCGACTCGGCGCCGAGCGCGTGCAGCTCGGCCACCAACTCCCGGGCACCGTCGGCCTCCAGGCCCCGCCGGCTGGTCAGCACCAGATGCCGGATCCCGTGCTCGGTCACCAGGTGCCGGGCCAGCACCGCACCCAGCGACCCGGTACCACCGGTGACCAGCACCGTCCCCGCCCGGTCCAGCACCGGCTCGGTGCCCCGGGCGATACCGGCCCGGGCGAGCCGGGGCACGTGGAGCGCCGCGCCGCGCACCGCGACCTGCGGCTCGCCGACGGCCAGCACCGGCCCCAGTAGCGGCTCGACCTCCGACAGGTCGGACGCGTCGGTGTCCAGCAGCACGATCCGGTCCGGGTTCTCCGCCTGCGCCGCGCGGACCAGACCCCAGACGGCGGCGCCGGCCGGGTCCGTCACCGTGGCGTCGCCACCGGCGGGCACCGCGCCCCTGGTCACCACCACCAGCCGGGTCTCCTCCAGCCCGGCGCCGGCCAGCCAGGTCTGGACGACCTCCAGCACCCGGTCCGTCACGTCCAGCGGGGTGTCCGCGTCGCCGCCGGTGACCGCCTCCAGGATCGCGGTCTCCGGGACGGCCGCCCCGGACAGCGCGTCCTCCGCGAGGGTGGCCACCTCCTCGGCGGTGGACAGCCGCACCCAGGACGGCGAGCCGGCGGCCCCGTCCGGGAGCACCTCCGTCCAGTCCACCCGGAACAGCGAGTCTCCGCCCGCACGGCCCGCCGCCGCGCCCAACTGCTCGGCGGACACCGGGCGGAAGACCAGCGAGTCGGCCGTCAGGACGGCGCCGCCGGCCTCGTCGACCGCCTCCAGCGAGAGCGCGTCGGGCGCCGGCTGGGCGACCCGCACCCGCAGCGACGAGGCGCCCGCAGCGTGCAGGACCAGGCCGTTCCAGGCGAACGGCAGCATCGTCCGGTGGTCGCCCGTGCTCAGGAAGGCCTTCGCGTGCAGGGCCGCGTCCAGCAGCGCCGGGTGGATGCCGAACCCGGCGGCGCTGCCCCGGTGGTCCTCCGGCAGGGCGATCTCGGCGAAGACCTCGTCACCGCGCCGCCAGGCCGCCCGCAGGCCCCGGAACACCGGCCCGTAGACGTAGTTGTGCTCCAGCAGACCGGCGTAGAACTCCTCGGGGCCGATCTCCACCCGCTCCGCGCCGGGCGGCGGCCAGGCGCTGAAGTCGAACCGCGACCCGGCCGCCCGGGCCGTGGCCGTCAGGACACCGGTGGCGTGCCGGGTCCACGGGTCGCCGACGGCCTCCTCGCGGGTCGAGTACACGGCGACCGTGCGGGCACCGCCCTCGTCCGGACCGCCGACGGTGACCTGCACCCGGACGCCGCCCTGCTCGGGCAGGATCAGCGGGGCCTCGATCACCAGCTCGTCCAGCGTGCCGCAGCCGACCTCGTCACCGGCCCGCACGGCCAGCTCCACCAGGCCCGTCCCGGGCACCAGCACGACGTCGCCGACCGCGTGGTCGGCCAGCCAGGGGTGGGTGCGCAGGGAGAGCCGGGAGGTGCACAGCACCCCGCCGGTCTCCGGCACCTCCACCACCGCGCCGAGCAGCGGGTGGTCCACCCCCGCCAGGCCCAGCGAGGTCGCGTCGGTGGCCGCCGCGGTCATCGGGAGCCAGTAGTGCTGGTGGTCGAAGGCGTAGGTCGGCAGGTCCACCTCGGCGCCACCGGCCGCGTCGGGCAGCACGCCCGTCCAGTCCACCGCCACACCGCGGACGAAGAGTTCGGCCATCGAGGCCAGCAGGCGGCGCGGGCCGCCCTCGTCCCGCCGCAGCGAACCGGTCACCAGGATCTCGACCCCGGCCCCGTCGGCGACCTCGGTGATCGGCTGGGCCAGCACCGGGTGGGTACTGGCCTCCACGAACACCGTGTGGTCCTCGGCGAGCAGCGCGGCGACCGCCGGGCCGAAGCGGACCTGGCCCCGCAGGTTGCGGTACACGTAGCCGCCGTCGATCACGCCGGCCTCGCGGACCCACTCACCGGTCACCGTCGAGAAGAGCGGGACCAGCGGCGCCCGGCCGCGGATGTCCGCGAACGCCTCCGCCAGGACCTCCTCCAGGGCCTCGGCGTGCCGGGTGTGGGAGGCGAAGTCCACCGCGACCCGGCGCACCCGTACCCCGTCGGCGGCCAGCACCTCGACGGCCTCGTCCAGCACGTCGAGGTCACCGGCGACCACCACCGACGCGGGGCCGTTGACCACCGCGACCTCCAACCGGCCCGCCCAGCGCTCCAACCGGGCCAGCGCCTCGGCCTCGGAGAGCGCCACCGAGGCCATCCCGCCGAGCCCGGCCAGCTGACCGGCGATCACCCGGCTGCGCACCGCGACGATCCGGGCCGCGTCCTCCAGGGAGAGCGCACCGGCCACGCAGGCCGCCGCGATCTCGCCCTGCGAGTGCCCCAGCACCGCGTCCGGGATCACCCCCACCGACGCCCAGACGGCGGCCAGCCCGACCATCACCGCGAAGCTCGCGGGCTGCACCACATCGGCCCGGTCCAGGACCTCGGCCGGCGCCTCGCCGCGCAGCACCTCCTCCAGCGACCAGTCCACCCAGGGGCCGAGCGCCCGGGCGCACTCGGCGATGCGCTCGGCGAACACCGGTGAGGTGTCCAGCAGTTCACGGCCCATCCCGGCCCACTGCGCCCCCTGACCGGGGAAGACCAGGACGAGCTTGCCCACCGTGCCCGCGGTGCCCGTCACCAGCCCGGCGGCGGACTCGCCCCGGGCCAGCGCGGCCAGCCCGGCCGACGCCTCCGCCGGGGACCCGGCCACCACCACCGCGCGCTCGGAGAGCAGCGCCCGCCGGGAGAGCAGCGCACCGGCCAGCGCCGCCGGGGCGGTCGCCCCGGCGAGCTCCGTCAGCCGCCCGCCCTGGGCCGCCAGCGAGGCGGCGTTCTTCGCCGAGACCACCAGCGGCACCACGGCGTCGGGGGCGGGCCCGGCCTCGGCCGGCTGCTCCTCGGGGGCCTGCTCCAGGATCACGTGCGCGTTGGTCCCGCTCAGACCGAAGGAGGAGACCCCGGCCCGGCGCGGCCGGTCCACCTCGGGCCACTCCCGCGCCTCGGTCAGCAGCTCGACGGCGCCCGCCGTCCAGTCCACCTGCGAGGAGGGCGCGTCCACGTGCAGGGTCGCGGGCATCACGCCGTGCCGCAGCGCCTGCACCATCTTGATCACACCCGAGACACCCGCCGCCGCCTGGGCGTGGCCGATGTTGGACTTCAGCGAGCCCAGCCAGAGCGGGCGCTCCGGGTCACGGCCGCGACCGTAGGTGGCCAGCAGCGCCTGCGCCTCGATCGGGTCCCCCAGGACGGTGCCCGTGCCGTGGCCCTCGACCAGGTCCACATCGGCCGTCGACAGCCCGGCCGCCGCCAGCGCCTTGCGGATCACCCGCTGCTGCGAGGGGCCGTTCGGCGCGGTCAGACCGTTGGACGCGCCGTCCTGGTTCACCGCGGACCCGCGCAGCACCGCGAGCACCGGGTGGCCGTTGCGCCGCGCCTCGGAGAGCCGCTCCAGCACCACCACACCGGCGCCCTCGGCCCAGCCGGTGCCGTCGGCGGCGTCCGCGTAGGACTTGCAGCGGCCGTCCGTCGCCAGCGCCTTCTGCCGCGAGAACTCCATGAACATGCTCGGGCTGGACATCACCGTCGAACCGCCGGCCAGGGCCAGCGAGCACTCGCCCTGGCGCAGCGCCTGGGCGGCCAGGTGGATCGCCACCAGCGAGGAGGAGCAGGCCGTGTCCACGGTGACCGCCGGGCCCTCGAAGCCGAACACGTAGGACACCCGGCCCGAGGCCACACTGGCGCCGGCGCCGGTCAGCGCGAAGCCGCCCAGCTCCGGCGGCACGCTGCCACCGGCGTAGTAGTCGACGCCCATGATGCCGTTGAACACCCCGACCTCGGTGCCCTTCAGCGAGCCCGGGTCGATGCCGGCCCGTTCCATCGCCTCCCAGGAGGTCTCCAGCAGCAGCCGCTGCTGCGGGTCCATCGCCAGCGCCTCACGCGGCGAGATCCCGAAGAAGGCCGGGTCGAACAGCGGTGCCTCGTGCAGGAAGCCGCCCTGGCTGACGTAGGAGGTGCCCTCGCTCTCCGGGTCGGCGTCGAACAGCTCGTCCAGGCCCCAGCCGCGGTCGGAGGGGAACAGCGACACGCCGTCCCGCCCCTCGGTGACCAGCCGCCACAGGTCCTCCGGGGTGGCCACCCCGCCGGGCAGCCGGCAGGCCATGCCGACGATCGCCACCGGATCGGCCGGATCGTGCACGGCCGCCGCCGGTACCACCGGGCCCGCCGCGACCGCCGTGCCGTCGAACTCGCCGTCCAGGTAGCGGGCCAGGGCGAGCGGGGTGGGGTAGTCGAAGACGGCCGTGGCGGGCAGGCTGAGGCCGGTGGCCTCGCGCAGCCGGTTGCGCAGCTCGACGGAGGTCAGCGAGTCGAAGCCGGCGTCCTTGAAGGCCCGCTCCGCCGCGACCTTCGCCGCGCCCGCGTGGCCGAGCACCGACGCGACGTGCGTCCGGACCAGCTCCAGCAGCAGCGCCTCGCGCTCGGCCGCGGCCAGCCCGGCCAGTCGGCCGGCGAGTCCGCCGCCGGCGCCGGTCGCGGCGGCCCGCGCCGACTGCCGGCCGGGGCGGACCAGGCCCAGCAGCAGGGGTGGCACCCCGGCGCCGGCCGTGGCGGCCGTGCGCAGGGCCCGCAGGTCCAGCTTGACCGGGACGAGCAGCGCCCGGTCACTGTGCAGCGCGGTGTCGAAGAGCTCCATGCCCTCCGCCGGCGTCAGCGGCTGGGCGCCGCCACGCCGGTTCATCCGGCTCCGGGACAGCTCGTCCAGGTCGGCGCCCATGCCGTCGCTCTGCGCCCACGGGCCCCAGGCCAGCGACAGCGCGGGCAGGCCGTCCGCCCGGCGCCGGGCCATCAGCCCGTCCAGGTAGGCGTTCGCCGCCGCGTAGGCGCCGGTGCCCGCGCCCAGGAACACCGCCGAGACGGAGGAGTACGTGATGAACACGTCCAAGTCCGGGGCGAGTTCACGGGTCAGCTCGTCCAGGTGCCGGGTCGCCGTCACCTTCGGTGCGAAGACGCGCTCCAGCCGCTCCGGGTCGATCTCGCCGACCACACCGCCGTCGAAGACACCCGCCGCGTGGACCACGGCGGTCAGCCGGTGCCCGTCGCGCCGGGCGGCGGTCAGCAGCTCCGCCACCGCGTCGCGGTCGGTCACGTCACAGGCCGGTACGGCCACCGACTCGGCGCCCAGCGCGTACAGTTCGGCCACCAGCTCCCGCGCACCCTCGGCCTCCAGGCCCCGCCGGCTGGTCAGCACCAGATGCCGGATCCCGTGCTCGGTCACCAGGTGCCGGGCCAGCACCGCACCCAGCGACCCGGTACCGCCGGTGACCAGCACCGTCCCCGCCCGGTCCAGCACCGGCTCGGTGCCCCGGGCGATACCGGCCCGGGCGAGGCGCGGCACGGACAGGGCCGCACCGCGCACGGCGACCTGCGGTTCACCGGTGGCCAGGACGGCGGTCAGGACCGCGTCCAGGTCGGTGCCGGCCTCGGCGTCGAGCAGCACGATCCGGTCCGGGTTCTCCGCCTGCGCCGCCCGGAGCAGACCCCAGACGGCGGCGCCGGCCGGGTCGGTCACCGCGGCGTCGCCACCGGCGGGCACCGCGCCCCTGGTCGCCACCACCAGCCGGGTCTCCTCCAGCCCGGCGCCGGCCAGCCAGGCCCGGACGACCTCCAGCACCCGCCGGGTCAGCGCGAGCGGGGTGTCCCCGGGGCCGTCGATGACGGCCTCCAGCAGCACCGCCGCCGGCGCGGCGGCGCCGATGCCCTCGCCGGTGCCCTCGCCCTCGCCCTCGCCCTCGAACAGTGCCGCCACGTCCGCCGGGGCGGTGACCCGGGCCGGGACCGGGCCGGGGGTGGGGGCGGCGGGCAGGGTGGCCGACTCGGTCCACTCCACCCGGTACAGCGCGTCGCTGCCCGGCGTCCCCGCCGCCGCCTCCAACTGCTCGGCGGAGACGGCGCGCGAGACCAGCGAGTCCAGCGTCAGGACGAGCCCGCCGGCGTCGTCGACGGCCTCCAGCGACAGGGCGTCCGGCCCCGGCCGGGCGACCCGCACCCGGACCGAGGCGGCCCCGGCCGCGTGCAGCACCAGCCCGTTCCAGGCGAACGGCAGCCGGACCACCGGCTCCTCGTCCGGTGCGTCGTCCGGCCGGGCGCCGCTCAGCGCGGCCGCCGCGTCCAGCATGCTGGAGTGCAGGGCGGCGTCGAGCAGGCCGGGGTGGATGCCGAACCCGGCGGCCCGCTCGCGCAGTTCGTCCGGCAGGGCCACCTCGGCGAAGATCTCCTCACCGCGCCGCCAGACCGCACGCACGCACTGGAACGACCGGCCGTAGGCGTACCCCGCGCGGTCGAGCAGGTCGTAGCCGCCGGTGATGTCCACCGGCTGCGCGCCGGGCGGCGGCCAGGCGGTGAAGTCGAACTCCGGCTCGGCGGCGCCGGCCGTCGTCGGCAGCAGTGTGCCGGTGGCGTGGCGGACCCAGACGTCCATGGCTCCCGCGGTGTCGGTGCCCTCCACCGCGTCCTCGCGGGCGGAGTACACCTCCACCGTGCGGGCGCCCCGCTCGTCCGGGCCTCCGACGGCGACCTGGACCCGCAGGCCGCCGTGCTCGGGCACCACCAGCGGTGCCTCGATGACGAGTTCGTCCAGCACCCCGCAACCGACCTCGTCGCCGGCCCGCACGGCCAGCTCCACCAGACCGGTCCCGGGGACGAGGACCACTCCCCCGACGGCGTGGTCGGCGAGCCAGGCGTGCGTGCGCAGCGACAGCCGGGAGGTGAACACCAGGCCGTCGGACTGCGGCAGTTGGACGACCGCTCCGAGCAGCGGGTGGTCGGCCTTGCCCTGGCCGAGCGAGGTGGCGTCGGTCAGCGGGGTGGCCGGGAGCCAGTAGTGCTCGTGCTCGAAGGCGTAGGTGGGCAGCTCCAGATGGGTGGGCGTGAAGCCGGCGGGCAGCGTCGTCGCCCAGTCCACCGCGACGCCACGGACGAAGAGTCCGGCGACCGAGGCCAGCACGGTGTGCGCCTCGGGGCGGCCGTCGCGCAGCGCGGCGACCGTGACCGCGCGCTCACCGGCGGACTCCGCGACCACGCCGCTCAGCGCGGCGCCGGGGCCGAGTTCGACGAACACCGCGCCACCGGGTGCGGCCGCCGTGGCGATGCCGTCGGCAAACCGGACCGGGCGGCGGACATGGTCCACCCAGTAGGCGGGGTCGGCCAGTTGACCGGGCTCGGCCACCTGTCCGGTCACGTTGGAGACGATCGGGACCTGTGCCTCGCCCCAGGCGACGTCGGCGAGCACGGCGGCGAACTCCGCCAGCATCGGCTCCATCAGCGCCGAGTGGAAGGCGTGCGAGACGGTGAGCTGCTTGACCTTGCGGCCTTGTGCCTTCAGGCTATCGGCGGCCTTCAGCACGGCCGCCTCCTCCCCGGAGAGGACCACCGACGAAGGACCGTTCACCGCAGCCAGGTCCACGCCGTCGTCGAGGAGTTCGGCGACCTCGGCCTCGGTGGCTGCCACCGCCACCATCGCGCCGCCCGAGGGCAGCGCCTGCATCAGCCGGCCCCGCGCGGCGACCACCGCCGCCGCGTCCGCCAGCGAGAGCACCCCAGCCACATGGGCGGCCGTGATCTCCCCGATCGAGTGGCCCATGACCGCGTCCGGCCGGACGCCCCAGGACTCGATCAGCCGGAACAACGCCGTCTCCACGGCGAACAACCCGGCCTGGGCGTAGACGGTCTGGTCCAGCGATCCGGCCGTGCCCAGCACCACGTCCTTGACCGGGTGCTCGGTCCACCCCGCCAACCGCTCGTCCAGCGCCGCACACGCAGCCTCGAAGGCCTCGGCGAACACCGGGTACCGCTCCGCCAGCTCCCGGCCCATCCCGACCCGCTGCGAACCCTGCCCCGGGAAGACGAGGACCACCTTCCCCGGACCGCCGGACGGGGACGCGCTGCCGCTCGCCCCGGCGGGCGCGGACTCGCCGCGTGCCAGCGCGGCCAGGCCCGCCAGCGTCTCCTCGCGCGAGCCGGCCACCAGCACCGCCCGCTCGCCCAGCACCGCGCGCTGGGCGAGCAGCGCACCCGCCACCGCGACCGGCGCCCCGGCCCCGGGCGCGTCGACGGAGGACGCCTCGACGAAGGCGGCCAGCCGCCCGGCCTGGCCGGCCAGGGCGGCGGCCGAGGCGGCCGACAGCACCAGCGGGACGACGCCCTCGGGCACGGCCGCCGGCCGCGCCTCCTCCTCCGGGGCCTGCTCCAGGATCAGGTGGGCGTTGGTGCCGCTGACGCCGAAGCCGGACACCGCCGCCCGGCGGGGGCGGCCGGTCTCCGGCCAGTCCCGCGCCTCGGTCAGCAGCTCCACCGCACCGGCGGACCAGTCGACCTGGGTGGACGGTGCGTCCACGTGCAGGGTGGGCGGCATGACGCCGTGCCGCAGCGCCTGCACCATCTTGATCACACCCGACACCCCGGCGGCGGCCTGGGTGTGGCCGATGTTGGACTTCAGCGATCCCAGCCGCAACGGCCGCTCGACGGGCCGGTCCTGACCGTAGGTGGCCAGCAGGGCCTGCGCCTCGATCGGGTCACCCAGCACCGTGCCCGTGCCGTGGCCCTCCACCACGTCCACATCCGCGGTGGACAGACCCGCGTTGGCCAGCGCCTTGCGGATCACCCGCTGCTGCGAAGGACCGTTCGGCGCGGTCAGACCGTTCGACGCGCCGTCCTGGTTCACCGCGCTGCCGCGGACCACCGCGAGCACCCGGTGCCCCTTGCGCCGCGCCTCCGACAGCCGCTCCAGCACCACCACACCCGCGCCCTCGGCCCAGCCCGTGCCGTCCGCCGCGTCCGCGTACGCCTTGCACCGGCCGTCGGCCGCCAGCCCGCGCTGGCGCGAGAAGTCGATGAAGAGGCCGGGGGTGGCCATCACGGTCGCGCCGCCGGCCAGCGCCATCGAGCACTCGCCGCGGCGCAGCGCCTGGGCCGCCAGGTGGATCGCCACCAGCGAGGAGGAGCAGGCGGTGTCGAGCGTCACCGCCGGGCCCTCGAAGCCGAACACGTAGGAGATCCGGCCGGACGCCACGCTGGCGGCCGCGCCCGTCCCGGTGAAGCCCTCCAGCTCCGGCGGCACGCTGCCGCCGGCGAAGTAGTCGACGCCCATGATCCCGTTGAAGACCCCGACATCGCTGCCCTTGAGCGTGGCCGGGTCGATGCCGGCCCGCTCCAGCGCCTCCCAGGAGGTCTCCAGCAGCAGCCGCTGCTGCGGGTCCATGGCGAGCGCCTCGCGCGGCGAGATCCCGAAGAAGCCCCCGTCGAAGAGACCGGCCTCGTGCAGGAAGCCGCCCTGGTCCACGTAGGAGGTGCCGCGGTTCTCGGGGTCCTCGTCGAACAGCCCGTCGAGGTCCCAGCCCCGGTCGGAGGGGAAGCCCGAGACGCCGTCCCGGCCCTCGCTCACCAGGTCCCACAGCCCCTCCGGGCTGTCGACACCACCGGGCAGCCGGCACGCCATACCCACGATCGCCACAGGCTCGCTGGAGGCGCTGACGAGTTGGCGGTTCCGCTTCTTCAGCGAGCCGACCTCTTCGAGCGACTTCCGCAGCGCCTCGACAAGCTTCTCGTATGAAGTACTCACTTCACTGCCCCATTCACGTTGTACCGCATCAGCTTTCGAGGCCCTCGTCGTCGTCGCCGCCGAGCGCCAGTTGGACGAGGTCGTCGACGTCCAGGTCGGCGAGCGTGCCCGGCCGGTCGTCCTCGTCCGCCGCGTCGGCCGCCGGTCCGCCGGTGTCCAGTGCGACCAGCCTGACCAGGGCTTCCATCAGCCCGGCCTCCCGGAATCGGGCCATCGGGAGGGAGACCAGGGCGTGCCGCAGCCGGTCCTCGTCCACTTCCGGGCCGCTCGCCGCGCCGTCCGGGAGCAGCTCGCCGTGCACGTGGCGGGCCAGGGCGAGCGGGGTCGGGTAGTCGAAGACCACGGTGGCGGACAGATTGAGGCCGGTGGCCTCGCGGAGCCGGTTGCGCAGCTCGACCGAGGTGAGCGAGTCGAATCCGGCGTCCTTGAAGGACGTCCCGGCCACCACCCCGTCCGGTCCGGTGTGGCCCAGGACCAGCGCGACCTGGGCCCGCAGGAGGTCCACCAGCAGGGCCTCCTGGTCGGCCCGGGCGAGCCCGGTGAGCCGGCGCACCAGGCCGTCGCCGCCGTCGCCGGACGCGGCCCGGGCCACCTGGCGGCCGGCCCTCACCTGGCCGCGCAGCAGGGGCGGTACTCCCCCGCCGGTCGCGGCCTCGGCCCTGATCGCCCGCAGGTCCAGCTTGATCGGCACCAGCAGCGCCTCGTCCGCGCCGAGCGCGGCGTCGAACAGCGCGGTGCCCTCCGCCGGCCCGAGCGCGAGAATGCCGCCGCGGCGGTTCGTCCGGGTGCGCCCGGCCGCCTCGGCGCCGGTGGTCATCCCGGTGGCGCTCTGCTCCCACGGGCCCCAGGCGAGCGAGAGCGCCGGCAGGCCGGCCGACCGGCGCCTGGCCATCAGGCCGTCGAGGTAGGCGTTGGCCGCCGCGTAGTTGCCCTGGCCGGCGGAGCCGAACAGGCCGGAGGCGGAGGAGTAGACGACGAACGCCGCCAGGTCGGGGGCGAGTTCGCGGGTGAGCTCGTCCAGGTGGCCGACGGCGGTCACCTTCGGGGCGAAGACCCGGGCCAGCCGCTCGGGCGTCAGCGCGCCGATCACCCCGTCGTCCAGGACGCCCGCGGTGTGCACGACGGCCGTCAGCGGGCGCTCGTCGACCACGGAGGCGAGCAGTGCGGCCACCGCGTCCCGGTCGGTCACGTCGCAGGTCGGTACGGCCACCGACTCGGCGCCGAGCGCGTGCAGCTCGGCCACCAACTCCTGGGCACCGTCGGCCTCCAGGCCCCGCCGGCTGGTCAGCACCAGGTGCCGGATCCCGTGCTCGGTCACCAGGTGCCGGGCCAGCACCGCACCCAGCGACCCGGTACCACCGGTGACCAGCACCGTCCCCGCCCGGTCCAGCACCGGCTCCGCCCGGTCGACGGCGCCGGCCCGGACCAGGCGCGGCGCGGAGAGCACCGGGCCGCGCACCGCGACCTGCGGTTCACCGGTGGCCAGCACGGCGGCGAGGACCGCATCGGCGTCGGTGCCGGCAGCGGTGTCGAGCAGGACGATCCGGTCGGGGTTCTCCACCTGGGCGGCCCGGACCAGGCCCCAGACGGCGCTGCCGGCCGGGTCCGTCACCGCGGCGTCGCCACCGGCGGGCACCGCGCCCCTGGTCGCCACGACCAGCCGGGATGCCTCCGGGACCGGAGCGACCAGCCACGCCTGGAGCACGTCGAGCACCCGGGTGCCGAGCTCCAGCGCGTCCGCACCGGCCGCCGTCAGCACCACGGCGTCCGGCACCCCGCCCTCCGCGGCCAGCGCGGTCACCTCGTCGGCGGTGGCGACGGACACCCGGCTCGGCGCGGCCGCGAGGGGCGGCGGCGACGGCAGGGCCGTCCACTCCACCCGGAACAGCGAGTCGCCGCCCGGCGCACCCGCCGCCGCCTCCAACTGCTCGGCGGAGACGGCGCGGAACACCAGGGAGTCCAGCGTCAGGACCGGACCACCGGTCTCGTCGGCGGCCTGGAGCGACACCGCGTCCTGGCCCGACGGTGCCACCCGGACCCGCAGCGCCGAGGCGCCGACGGCGTGCAGGGTGAGCCCGTTCCAGGCGAACGGCAGGACCGTCCGGGGCTCGTCCGCCGCCTCGGGGGCATCGGCCGGGCGGACGAAGCCGTTGGCGTGCAGGGCGGCGTCGAGCAGCGCGGGATGGATGCCGAAGCGGCCCGCCCCCTCGCGGTGGTCCTCCGGCAGGGCGATCTCGGCGAAGACCTCCTCGCCGCGCCGCCAGACCGCCCGCAGGCCCTGGAACGACGGGCCGTAGGTGTAGCCGAGCCGGATCAGGTCGGCGTAGAAGCCCTCGACGTCGACCTCGACCGGCTGGGCGCCGGGCGGCGGCCAGGCGGTGAGGTCGAACTCCGGTGCGGCGCCGGTCCCGGCCGGCCGCAGGGTGCCGGTGGCATGGCGGGTCCAGCCGTCCGGCCCGGCCTCCACCGCGTCCTCCCGGGCGGAGTACACCTCCACCGTCCGGGTGCCCCGCTCGTCCGGGCCGCCGAGCGCGACCTGGACCCGGACGCCGCCGTGGTCCGGCACCACCAGCGGAGCCTCGATGACCAGTTCGTCCAGGGCGCCGCAGCCGGCCTCGTCGCCGGCCCGGACGGCCAGCTCGACCAGGCCGGTGCCGGGCAGCAGGACGACCCCGCCGACGGCGTGGTCGGCGAGCCACGGGTGCGTGCGCAGCGAGAGCCGGGAGGTGAACACCAGGCCGTCGTTCTGCGGCAGGTGCATCACCGCGCCGAGCAGCGGGTGGTCGGTCCCGGTCAGTCCCAGGAAGGCGGCGTCGGCGGCCGGGGCGGGCTGCAGCCAGTACTGCCGGTGGTCGAAGGCGTAGGTCGGCAGCTCCAGGTGGCCCGGGTCGGCGGGCAGGAGGCCGGACCAGTCCACCGCGACGCCCCGGACGAGGAGTTCGGCCACCGCGGCCAGCACGGTGTGCGCCTCGGGGCGGCCGTCGCGCAGGGCCGCCACGCAGAGCGCGCCGTCGCCGGCGGACTCCGCCACCGCGCTGCTGAGCGCGGCGCCGGGGCCCAGTTCGACGAACAGTGCGGTGCCGTCCCCGGCTGCGACGGCGATGCCGTCGGCGAACCGGACCGGGCGGCGGACATGGTCCACCCAGTAGGCGGGGTCGGCCAGTTGGCCGGGCTCGGCCGGTCGGCCGGTGACGTTGGAGATCACTGGGAGCCTCGGTTCGCGCCAGACCACCTCGGCGAGGACGGCGGCGAACTCCGCCAGCATCGGCTCCATCAGCGCCGAGTGGAAGGCATGCGAGACGGTCAGTTGCTTGACCTTGCGGCCCTGCGCCTTGAGGGCTTCAACGGCCTTCAGCACGGCCGCCTCCTCGCCGGAGAGCACCACCGACAAAGGACCGTTCACCGCCGCCAGATCCACGCCGTCACCGAGGAGTTCGGCCACCTCGGCCTCGGTGGCTGCCACCGCCACCATCGCGCCGCCGGACGGCAGCGCCTGCATCAGCCGACCGCGCGCGGCGACCACCGCCGCCGCGTCCCCGAGCGAGAGCACCCCGGCCACGTGCGCGGCCGTGATCTCCCCGATCGAGTGGCCCATGACGGCGTCCGGCCGGACGCCCCAGGACTCGACCAGCCGGAACAACGCCGTCTCCACCGCGAACAACCCGGCCTGGGTGTACACGGTCTGGTCCAGCGACCCGGCCGTACCGAACACCACGTCCTTGACCGGGTGGTCGGTCCACCCCGCCAACCGCGCGTCCAACGCCGCGCACGCAGCCTCGAAGGCCTCGGCGAACACCGGGTACCGCTCCGCCAGCTCACGGCCCATCCCGACCCGCTGCGACCCCTGCCCCGGGAACACCAGCACCGTGCGCGCCGCCTCACCGGCGGTCCCGGTCACCAGCACCGGGCTGTGCTCGCCCCGCGCCAGGGCACTCAGCCCGGCCAGCGCCTCCTCCGGCGAACCCGCCAGCACCACCGCGCGCTCCGACAGCAGCGCCCGCTGCGCCAGCAGCGCGGCGGCGATCTCCGCCGGCCCGGCCTCGGAGGTCTCGACGAAGGGCGCGAGCCGGTCGGCCTGCCCGGCCAGCGACCGCGCGCTCTTCGCCGACAGCACCAGCGGGACCACACCCGTCGGAGCGGCCTCGACCGCGACGGCCCGCGCCTCGGCCTCGACCGGGGCCTGCTCCAGGATCAGGTGCGCGTTCGTCCCGCTGACCCCGAAGCCGGAGACGCCCACCCGGCGGGGGCGGCCGGTCTCCGGCCACTCCCGCGCCTCGGTCAGCAGTTCGACGGCGCCCGCCGTCCAGTCCACCTGCGAGGACGGCGCGTCCACGTGCAGTGTGGGCGGCAGCACACCGTGCCGCAGCGCCTCCACCATCTTGATCACACCGGCCACCCCGGCGGCCATCTGGGTGTGGCCGATGTTGGACTTCAGCGAGCCCAGCCAGAGCGGCCGCCCCGGCTCCCGGTCCTGGCCGTAGGTGGCCAGCAGCGCCTGCGCCTCGATCGGGTCCCCCAGGACCGTCCCGGTGCCGTGGCCCTCGACCACGTCCACCTCGGTACCGGTCAGGCCCGCGTTGGCCAGCGCCTTGCGGATCACCCGCTGCTGCGAGACCCCGCTGGGCGCGGTCAGACCGTTGGACGCGCCGTCCTGGTTCACCGCGCTGCCGCGGACCAGCGCGAGCACCCGGTGCCCCTTGCGCCGCGCCTCCGACAGCCGCTCCAGCACCACCACACCCGCGCCCTCGGCCCAGCCGGTGCCGTCCGCCGCGTCCGCGTAGGACTTGCAGCGGCCGTCCGTCGCCAGGCCGCGCTGGCGGGAGAACTCCACGAAGGTACCGGGGGTGGCCATCACGGTCGCACCGCCGGCCAGCGCCATCGAGCACTCGCCCTGGCGCAGCGCCTGCGCGGCCAGGTGCATCGCCACCAGCGACGACGAGCAGGCCGTGTCCACGGTGACCGCCGGGCCCTCGAACCCGAAGACGTAGGCCACTCGGCCGGAGGCCACGCTGCCCATGCCGCCGGTGCCGGTGAAGCCCTCCAGCTCCGCGGGCACCGCGCCGCCGGCGCCGTAGCCCTGGCCCATGACGCCGGAGAACACCCCGGCGTCCGTGCCCTTCAGCGAGAGGGGGTCGATGCCGGCCCGCTCCAGCGCCTCCCACGAGGTCTCCAGCAGCAACCGCTGCTGCGGGTCCATCGCCAGCGCCTCCCGCGGGCTGATGCCGAAGAACCCGGCGTCGAACCGCCCCGCCTCGTAGAGGAATCCGCCCTGGCTCACATAGGACGTGCCGGCCTTTCCGGGGTCGGCGTCGAAGAGGTCCGCCACGTCCCAGCCGCGGTCCTCGGGGAAGCCGGACATCGCGTCCCGGCCCTCGCTGACCAGCCGCCAGAGGTCCGCCGGGCTGCCGACGCCGCCGGGCAGGCGGCAGGCCATGCCGACGATCGCGATCGGCTCGTCCGGGTCGGCGGGCGCGACCGCCGGCGCCGCCGCGGCGGCCCCGTCGGCGACGAGACCGAACTCGGCGTGCAGGTAGCGGGCGAACGCGAGCGGGGTCGGGTGGTCGAAGACCACCGTCGCGGCCAGCTTCAGACCGGTCGCCTCGCGCAGCCGGTTGCGCAGCTCGACGGAGGTCAGCGAGTCGAAGCCGGAGTCCCGGAAGGCCGTCCCGCTCCTGATCGCGTCGGGCCCCGCGTGCCCGAGCACGGTCGCCGCGTGGCCGCGGACCAGCTCCAGCAGCAGCGCCTCCTGCTCGGCCGCCGCCAGCCCGGCCAGCCGACCGGCCAGCCCGCCGCCGCCGTCCCCCGAGGCCGCCCGCACCAGCTGCCGCCCGGTCCGCACCAGACCGCGCAGCAGGGTCGGGACGTCCCGGCCGGCCGCGGCGCCGGCGCGCAGCGCCCGCAGGTCGAGCTTGGCCGGGATGAGCAGCGCCTCGCCGGTGCGCAGGGCCGCGTCGAAGAGGTCCATGCCCTCCTCGGCCGTCATCGCCAGCACGCCGCCGCGTCGGTTCATCCGGCTGCGGGTGAGGTCGTCCATGCCGGCTGCCATACCGCCGGCGGTCTGGTTCCACAGGCCCCAGGCCAGCGAGGTCGCGGCCAGACCGGCCGCCCGGCGCTGGTGGGCGAGGGCGTCCAGGAAGGCGTTGGCGGCCGCGTAGCTGCCGGTGCCCGCGCCGAGGAACACCGAGGAGACCGAGGAGAAGACCACGAACGCGTCCAGGTCGGGGGCGAGTTCGCGGGTCAGGGCGTCCAGGTGCTGGGCCGCGGTGACCTTCGGGGCGAAGACCTGGGCGACCCGCTCGGGGTCCAGCGAGCCGATGACACCGGCGTCGGCGATGCCCGCGGTGTGCACGACGGCGGTCAGCCGGCGCCCGGCGCGTCGCACGTCGGCCAGCAGGTCCGCCACGGCAGCCCGGTCGGTCACGTCGCAGGACTCCACCGCGACCGTCGTCGCGCCGAGCCCCTTCAGTTCGGCGACCAGCTGGGCCGCGCCCTCGGCCGCCGGGCCGCGCCGGCTGACCAGCGCCAGGTGCCGGATGCCGTGGTCGGCGACCAGGTGCCGGGCGAGGATCCCGCCCAGCGAGCCGGTGCCACCGGTGATCAGGACGATGCCCTCGGGGTCGAGGCCGGTCCCCGTCCCGCCGTCGGCCCCGGCGGCCGGTGCGGCGCGGACGAGCCGCGGGACGGACAGCGCCGTGCCGCGCAGGGCCAGTTCAGGCTCCCCGGTGGCGAGCGCCGTACCCAGCACCGGGGCGAGGTCGAGGTCGAGGTCCGCGGCGGGGTCGAGGTCGAGCAGGACGATCCGGTCCGGGTTCTCGGTCTGGGCGGCGCGGATCAGGCCCCACACCGCGCCACCGGCCGGGTCGGTGACCGCGCCGTCCGCGCCGGCGCCGACCGCGCCCCGGGTGGCGACGACCAGCCGGGCCTCCTCCAGTCCGGGCGCGGCCAGCCAGGCCTGGACTGCCGCCAGCACCCGGTTGGTCAGGGCGAGCGCGGCGTCGACGCCGTCGGCGCCGTCCGCCACGGCGTCCAGGACCGCCGCGGCGGGGAGCGCCGCCTCCGGGCCCGCGCCGTCGGCCAGCGCGGTGATCCCGGCCGCGTCGGACACCGCGACCCAGACCGGCCGGTCGGCCGCCGCCACCGTGGACGGTGGCAGGTCGCTCCACTCGACGCGGAACAGCGAGTCGGCGCCCGCCGTGCCCGGGCCGGCCGTCAACTGCTCGGCGGTCAGCGGCCGCAGCTCCACCGAGTCCGCCGTCAGGACCACGCCGCCGGCCGGGTCGACCGCCTCCACCGTCAGGGCGTCGCCGCCCTGCGGCGCGATCCGCACCCGCAGCACGGAGGCGCCGACGGCGTGCAGGGCGAGCCCCTGCCAGGCCAGCGGCTGCCAGACCCGGGCGCCGGTCGCAGCACCGTCGGCCACCGCGGTGTCCCGCAGGGCCGGGTGCAGGGCGGCGTCGAGCAGGGCGGGGTGCAGGCCGAACCGCCCGGCCTCCTCCCGGCTCTCCTCGTCCACCGCGATCTCGGCGAAGGTCTCCGCGCCGCGCTGCCAGAGCCCGCGCAGGCCCCGGAAGGCCGGGCCGTGCTGGTAGCCGTGCCCGCCGAGGTCGGCGTAGAGGGCGTCGACGTCGACCGGCCGGGCCCCGGCGGGCGGCCAGACGGTGAAGTCGGCCTGGGGGGCGGCGGTCTTGGTCGTCGCGGTGAGGGTGCCGGTGGCGTGGCGGGTCCAGGTGTCGCCGCCGCTGTCGCCCGCGGCGTCCTCCCGGGTGGAGTAGACGGCGACGCTGCGGGCACCGCTCTCGTCGGGGCCGCCGACGGTCACCTGGACCCGGACGCCGCCCTGTTCGGGCAGGATCAGCGGGGCCTTGACCACCAGGTCGTCGAGGGTGCCGCAGCCCAGCTCGTCACCGGCCCGCACGGCCAGCTCCACCAGGGCGCCGGCCGGGAGCAGCACGGCACCGCCGACGACGTGGTCGGCCAGCCAGGGGTGGGTGCGCAGCGACAGCCGCGAGGTGCCGAGCAGGCCGCCGGTCTCCGGCACCTCCGTCACGGCGCCCATCAGGGGGTGGTCGGCGGCGGCCTGGCCGAGCGAGGCCGCGTCGGCGGCCGGGCCGAGCTGGAGCCAGTAGTGCCGGTGGTCGAAGGCGTAGGTCGGCAGCTCGACGCGGGCGGTGCCGGTCGGCAGGACGCCCGTCCAGTCCACGGCCACGCCGCGGACGAAGAGTTCGGCCACCGAGGCCAGCAGGCGGCGCGGACCGCCCTCCTCCCGCCGCAGCGTCCCGGTGACCAGGGCCTCGGCCCCGGCTTCGTCCACGATCTCGCTGACCGGCTGGACCAGCACCGGGTGCGCGCTCGACTCCACGAACACCGTGTGGCCCGCTTCGAGCAGCGCGGCGACGGCGGGGCCGAAGCGGACCTGGCCGCGCAGGTTGCGGTACCAGTAGCCGCCGTCCAGCACGCCGGCCTCGGTGACCCAAGCACTCGTGACGGTGGAGAGGAACGGGACCAGCGGGGCCTGGCTGCGGATGTCCGCGAAGGCCTTCGCCAGGGTGTCCTCGATCGCCTCGACATGACGGGTGTGGGAGGCGTAGTCCACCGCCACCCGGCGCACCCGGACACCGTCGGCCGCGAGGACCTCCAGCGCCTCGTCCAGCGCCTCGGCGTCACCCGCGATGACCACCGAGGCCGGGCCGTTGACGGCCGCGACCTCGACGCGGTCCGCCCAGCGCACCAGCCGCTCCACAGCCTCGCTCTCGGAGAGCGCCACCGACGCCATCCCCCCGCGACCGGCCAGGCTCCCGGCGATCACCTGGCTGCGCACCGCCACGATCCGCGCCGCGTCCTCCAGCGACAGCGCACCCGCCACGCAGGCCGCCGCGATCTCACCCTGCGAGTGGCCCAGCACGGCGTCCGGCAGCACGCCCACCGAGGCCCAGACGGCGGCCAGACCGACCATCACCGCGAAACTCGCCGGCTGGAGCACGTCCACCCGGTCGAGCAGTTCGGCCGGGGCCTCGCCGCGCAGGACCTCCGCCAGCGACCAGTCGACGAACGGGTCCAGAGCCCGGGCGCACTCCGCGACGCGCTCCGCGAACACCGGTGAGGTGTCCAGCAGTTCACGGCCCATCCCGACCCACTGCGAACCCTGCCCCGGGAAGACCAGGACGAGCTTGCCCGCACCGGCCGCGCTGCCCGTCACCAGCCCGGGAGCGGACTCACCCCGGGCCAGGGCGCCCAGCCCGGCCAGCGCCTCCTCCGGCGAACCGGCCACCAGCACCGCGCGCTCGGCGAGCGCCGTCCGCCCGGTGGCCAGCGCGGCGGCGACGTCCGCCGGTTCCGGCCCCTCGGCGGTGCCGAGGAAGGCCGCCAGCCGCTCGGCCTGCCCGGCCAGCGAGCCGGCCGAGGACGCCGAGACGACCAGCGGCAGCACACCGCCCGGCGCGGACCGCACCGCGTCCGGCTCGGCGGGTGCCTCGGCGGGCGGTTCCTCCAGGACGACGTGCGCGTTGGTACCGCTGACGCCGAAGGAGGAGACCCCGGCCCGGCGCGGCCGCCCGGTCTCCGGCCAGTCCCGCGCCTCGGTGAGCAGCTCCACCGCGCCGGCCGACCAGTCCACCTCGGTACTGGGCGCGTCGACGTGCAGGGTCGCGGGCAGCACGCCGTGCCGCATGGCCTGCACCATCTTGATCACGCCCGCCACCCCGGCGGCGGCCTGGGTGTGGCCGATGTTGGACTTCAGCGATCCCAGCCAGAGCGGACGCCCGGGCTCGCGCTCCTGGCCGTAGGTCGCCAGCAGCGCCTGCGCCTCGATCGGGTCGCCCAGCACCGTGCCGGTACCGTGCCCCTCCACCACGTCCACGTCGGCCGGGGTGAGCCCGGCCGCCGCCAGCGCCTTGCGGATCACCCGCTGCTGCGAGGGGCCGTTGGGCGCGGTCAGCCCGTTCGACGCGCCGTCCTGGTTCACCGCCGACCCGCGCAGCACCGCGAGCACCCGGTGCCCGTTGGCCCGCGCCTCGGAGAGCCGCTCCAGCAGCACCATGCCGGCGCCCTCGGCCCAGCCCGTGCCGTCCGCCGCGTCCGCGTAGGACTTGCACCGGCCGTCGGCCGCCAGCGCCCGCTGCCGCGAGAACTCCATGAACATGCCCGGCCCGGCCATCACGGTGGCGCCGCCGGCCAGCGCCAGCGAGCACTCCCCGCGCCGCAGCGCCTGCGCGGCCAGGTGCATCGCCACCAGGGACGACGAGCAGGCGGTGTCCACGGTGACCGCCGGACCCTCGAAGCCGAACACGTAGGAGATCCGGCCCGACGCCACGCTGCCGGTGGTCCCCGTCCCGGTGAAGCCCTCCAGCTCCGGGGGGACGGGACCGCCGGTCGCGTAGCCCTCGTTGATCACTCCGACGAAGACGCCGACGTCCGAGCCCTTCAGCCCCGCCGCGTCGACGCCGGCCCGCTCCAGCGCCTCCCACGAGGTCTCCAGCAGCAGACGCTGCTGCGGGTCCATCGCCACCGCCTCGCGCGGCGAGATCCCGAAGAAGCCCGCGTCGAACAGCCCCGCCTCGTGCAGGAAGCCGCCCCGGCTCACATAGGAGGTGCCGCTCTTCTCCGGGTCCTCGTCGAACAGCCCGTCCAGGTCCCAGCCGCGGTCGGTCGGGAAGCCCGACACGCCGTCCCCGCGCTCGGTGACCAGCCGCCACAGGTCGTCGGGGCCCGCCACCCCGCCCGGCAGCCGGCACGCCATGCCCACGATCGCGATCGGCTCCGCCTTCTCGGCCTCCAGCTCCAGCACGCGTTGCTGGGAGCGGCGCGCTTCGGCGAGGACGCGCTTGAGGTAGTCGCGAAGCTTGCTTTCATCCGCCATCGAAGTTCGGCTCCTAGAAGGCTGTGGCGTCGGGTGGTCTGCGGGGGTGCCGGTGGCGGTCAGCTGCCGAACTCCGTGTCGATGAGGTCGAAGAGCTCGTCGTCGGAGGCGGTGTCGTAGTCGATCTGTTCCTCGGCCGCCCCGCCGCCGTTCGCCGTCGACCAGGTGGCCAGCAGGCCCTGGAGCCGGGTGGCGACCTGGGCGCGGGCCGTGTCACCGGCCGGTGTCTCGGCCAGCATCGCCTCCAGCCTGCTCAGTTCGACCAGCAGCGGGTGCGAGGTGGCGGTGGCCTCGCCGGACGGGTCCAGCCGGTCGTGCAGGTAGTGCGCGAGGGCCAGCGGCGTCGGGTAGTCGAAGACCACCGTGGCCGGCAGGCTCAGGCCCGTCGCCTCCCGGAGCCGGTTGCGCAGTTCGACGGAGGTGAGCGAGTCGAAGCCGGCGTCCTTGAACGCCGTCTCCGGCCTGACCTGCTCCGACCCGGCGTGACCGAGGACGGTCGCCACCCGGGCGCGGACCAGGTCCAGCAGCAGGGCCTGCTGCTCGGCGGGCGCCAGCCCGGCCAGCCGGCGGGCCAGCCCGCCGCCGCCGTCACCGGCGGCCGCCCGGACGGCCTGCCGGCCGGTGCGGACCAGACCGCGCAGCAGCGGCGGGACACCGCCGCCGAGCGCGGCGTCGGCGCGCAGCGCCCGCAGGTCGAGCTCGACCGGCACCAGCAGGGCCTCGCCGGTGCGCAGCGCCGCGTCGAACAGCGCCGTGCCCGCCTCGGCCGTCAGGGGCCGGACACCGCCCCGGCGGCCGCTCCGGTCCTGACCGGGCCCGTCGGCGGAGCCGTCGGCCTGCGCCCACACACCCCAGGCGAGGGACGTACCGGGCAGGCCTGCCGCGCGGCGCCGGTGCGCCACCGCGTCCAGATAGGCGTTGGCCGCGGCGTAGCCGCCGGTGCCCGCGCCCAGGAAGACCGAGGAGGCGGAGGACATCAGGACGAACGCGTCCAGCTCGGGGGCGAGTTCGCGGCTCAGCTCGTCCAGGTGGCGGACGGCGGTCACCTTCGGCGCGAAGACCCGCGCCATCCGGTCCGGGTCGACCTCGCCGATCACCCCGGCGTCGAAGACCCGGGCGGCGTGCACGATGCCGGTCAGCGGGTGCCCGGCCGGCACGGCGGCCAGGAGCGCCGCGACCGCCTCCCGGTCGGTGACGTCGCAGGCCACCACCGACACCGTGGCCCCGGCGGCCTCCAGCTCGGCGGCGAGCTCCGCCGCGCCGTCGGCGTCCGGGCCGCGCCGGCCCGCGAGGACCAGGTGGCGGACGCCGTGCCGCGCGACCAGGTGACGGGCGGTCAGGGCGCCGAGCGAGCCGGTGCCGCCGGTGATCAGGACCGTGCCGTCCGGGCGGAAGGCCGGTTCGCCGCCGGGCACCTCGCCGGCGGTCCGGGCCAGGCGCGGTACGTGCAGCGCCGTCCCGCGCACCGCGACCTGCGGCTCGCCGAGCGGCAGCGCCGCGGCGAGCGCGGTGTCCAGGTCGTCGGGCGCGGCCGGGTCGAGGTCGAGCAGGACGATCCGGTCCGGGCTCTCGGCCTGGGCCGCCCGGACCAGGCCCCAGACGGCGGCGCCGGCCGGGTCGGTGAGCGCGGCGTCGCCGCCGGCGGGCACCGCGCCCCGGGTCCGCACCACCAGTCGGGAGTCCTCCAGGGCTTCGTCGGCCAACCAGGACTGCACCACCGCCAGCACCCGGGTGGTGAGCGGGAGGACGGCGTCCGCCCCCTCGCCGTCGGTGACGGCCGTCAGGACCACGACCGGGGGAACGTCCCCACCGGCCGTCAGGGCCGCGAGGTCCGCCTCGGTCGAGACGGCCGCGCGCCGCGGCGCCGTGCCGGTGCCCTGCAGCGGCGCCGGGGGCAGCGCCGTCCAGTCGACCCGGTACAGGCCGTCGTCGTCGGCCGTGCCCGCCGCGGCCGCCAACTGCTCGGCGGAGAGCGGCCGCAGCGTCACCGCGGCTGCCGTCAGGACCGGGCCGCCGGCCTCGTCGACCGCCGCCAGTGCCAGCCTGTCGGGCCCGGCCGCGGTGATCCGCACCCGCAGCGCGGAGGCGCCGACGGCGTGCAGGGCCAGCCCGTGCCACTCCAGCGGCTGCCACGTCCGGTCCCGGTCCGCCGCGGCCGCGTCCCGCAGGGCGGGGTGCAGGGCGGCGTCCAGCAGCGCGGGGTGCAGGCCGAACCGGGCGGCGGTGTCCCGCTGCCCGTCGGGCAGGGCGAGCTCGGCGAACACCTCGTCGCCGCGCCGCCACACCGCCCGGAGGGCGCGGAACAGCGGTCCGTACTCGTGGCCGTGAGCGATGAGTTCGGTGTAGAGGCCGTCGACGTCGACCGGCTCCGCACCGGCCGGGGGCCACGCCCCGGTGTCGAACGGCTCGGCCCCCGCCGTGGGCGCCACCGCGAGGGTGCCGGTGACGTGGCGGGTCCAGGTCTCCGTCGCGTCCTCGTGGGCGGAGTACACCTCGACCTTGCGGGCGCCCTGCTCGTCCGGGCCGCCGACGGCGACCTGGACCCGGACCCCGCCGTGCTCGGGCAGGAGGAGCGGTACCTCGATGACCAGGTCGTCGAGGGTGCCGCAGCCGACCTCGTCCCCGGCCCGGACGGCCAGCTCCACCAGGGCGGCACCGGGGACGAGGACCACTCCCCCGACGGTGTGGTCGGCGAGCCAGCCGTGGGTGCGCAGCGACAGCCGGGAGGTGAACACCAGGCCGTCCGACTGCGGCAGTTGGACGACGGCGCCGAGCAGCGGGTGGTCGGCCCGGCCCTGGCCGAGCGAGGCCGCGTCGGTGGCGGCAGCGCTCCGGAGCCAGTAGTGCTCGTGGTCGAAGGCGTAGGTGGGCAGCTCCAGATGGGTGACCGGAAGGCCGACGGGCAGGGTCTTCGCCCAGTCCACCGCGACGCCCCGGACGAAGAGTTCGGCGACCGAGGCCAGCACGGTGTGCGCCTCGGGGCGGCCGTCGCGCAGCGCGGCCACCGTGACCGCGCGCTCACCGGCGGACTCCGCGACCACGCCGCTCAGCG
>NZ_JBEXYC010000020.1:0-123653 GCF_040630835.1 Kitasatospora sp. NPDC005751 | reverse complement strand
CTGGGGCTGGGCGGGGTCGTCGGCGAAGCAGCTGGCGGCGGTGATGATCCAGTTGCGGTCGACGAGAGCGCCGGTGCAGGCGCGGACGTTGTCGCCGATGGCGAGCTTGGCGGTGTAGGCGTACGCGCCGTCCGACGCCGGGTCACCGACGACGGCCCCGGCGGGCGCGGCGGAGAAGGTGGCGAGCGCGCCGACGACGGCGGTGGTCGCGGCCAGAGCGCCCGTCACCCGGAGGCGGGCAGAGGTCTTGGAAAGCATGGGGTGGGTTGTCCTCGGTCTTGTAGGTGGACGTATGCGCTGACTGGGTGGTCAGCCGGTGACGTGCAGTTCGACGACAGTGGTCGAGGCCTGGCCGAGCCCCTCGCCGATGCCCGCGAAGCCGTCCTTGGGAACGTCCAGGGTCTGGGTCGTACGGGGTTGGTCGCAGGGAGCCCCCGCGGTACCGGTGCGGGCCGGAGGGTGCCGACGTCGGCTGCGTGCGCGGCGGGAGGAGTGACCGGCAGGGCCCCCGGCCCCGTAGGCGCGGGTGTCCGGACGGCCAGGGACCCGCAGGGGGCGGAGGCCGACCGGACGGGTCAGGCCCCCCGCCGGTCGCGCTCGCCGGCGTGGGCGTCAGTCCCTGCCGTCACCGGTGGGCGCGTGGAGCGGCTGCCCGGCCCGCCGACGATTGTCGCCACGGCCGGCAGGGAGGGCCGGGGAAATAATGAGCAACGTGGGCGATCTCATTCCGGCCCTCGCAGGGCAGGGGGCGACGGGAAACGCGGCTTCGGCCGGCCGCTGCCGGACAGAACCGACCGAGTTACCGGCGGGCGACCAGCCGCAGCAATGTGTGGTCGTTCTGGTCCGGGTCCGAGGCTTCGCCGATCGGCGTCCAAATGTAGTCCCCAGGACCGTTCTTGGTGATGTCGAAGGTCTTCTCGGCGCCCTTGACCACTGCGGTCGCCTGGGTCGTGTAGTCGTTGCCGCGGATACCGACGACCTTCGGCAGTTCCAGTTCGAGGAAACCGCCCGCTCCGGTGACCTTGAAGCAGACCCGGTCCGCCCGGCCGCGCGCCCACACCTCGATCAGGTTCTGCCCGTCGACGCAGTCGGCGAGTGCGACGTGTCCGTCGCCGCGCTTCAGGACCAGGTTGCGGTCCGCGAGGACCTTTTCGGCGCCGGGGTAGCCGAAGTCCTCCACGGCCGGGGGCGGGGTGTCGGTGGCAGTTGCGGCGGCGGTGCCACCGGAGGTACCCGCCGCCACCCCGCTGGAAATGCCGATGAGCAGCGTCGAGGCGGCGAGGGCACCGACGATGACGGGACGGTGTCGCTTGCGCATGAAATCCCCCTGTATCGGAAATCTGTCGAAGTCGGCGCTGTTCGCACCGACCGCTTCTGAAGCAGGTCATTCATATCACTGCAGCACCGCGGTAGTTGAAGCCAATTCGGCGACCAAAAGGCTGCGTTTGCTGCCATGAATGGGACTATGCCCCCTTTTGTCACCAGGGCGGGTTTCAGCCAACCTGGCCGGAAGAAGTCTCCCGGCAGGTAAAGGGTCGATTTCTGTGTCGCTCGCTATGTATGGTCCCGAACCGTGCGCATCGGCGCGCCACACCGCGCTGCCCGTAGCGGTCCGCTCTGGGTGGTGAACGGCGACTTCATCGAGGGGACATGGGGATTAAGGGGAGCGAATGCGTGGGCAAAGTCCTGCGCAATCCATGGCGGACGCGCGCGGCACTGGCGGGGCTGTGCGCCGTCACGCTGCTTGCGGGGATGACGAACGGCTCCGCGGTGGCAGCGCCCGCAGAGGCATCGGCGCCGGCATCGGCGCCGGCCGCGCCGAGCGACCGCGAGAAGGTGTTCACCGCGTGGCGCGACGGCGGTCGCGCCACAAAGTCGGCTGCGGAGAAGGCCCTGCTGGGATCGGACCAGGAGGTGAGGGCTTTCCTGGACGGTAGCTTGAAGCCCCTTCAGGCTGAGGACGAACGGGTCGCCGCGCTGGAACTGATCAACACCAGTGGCCGGGGGGTGCGTGAGGCGGCCGGCAGGGCGCTCAGCGGCACGCCCGACGAACTGCACGTCTTCCTCGCCACGGGCTTCGAGGGGCCGTGGAAGGAGGACCTGCGGGTAGCCGTGCTGACCTCCATCAACCTGGACGGGCGCGGCGTGCGCGACGCGGCGCAGGCCGCGCTCAAGGACGGCTCCCTGGAGGCGCTCCAGACGTTCCTGGACAGCGGTCGGGCTCAGGCACAAGAGGAGGACGACCGGGTCGACACCCTGCGGTTGATCGCCGTCGGGGGTCCCCAGGTCCGCAGCGCCGCGCAGCAGGCGCTCAGGGACGGCCCGACGGAGGTGAAGGAGTTCCTGCGCAACGGGCAGCACGTGGCCCGGGCCCGTGACCAGGAGAAGATGACGGTCTCCCAGCTCGCCGAGGAGGCGCGCACGGCCGGCCAGCAGGCGGCGCAGGAGACCGAGGCCGCGAAGCAGGCCTCGGCCCGCGCCGTCAACGCCGCCGCAGCGGCCAAGACGGCCGCGGAGCGTGCGGCCCAGGAGACCGAGGCGGCCAAGGACTCGGCCCAGAAGGCCAGTGCGGCCGCGGGCGATGCCGCGGATGCCGCCAACCAGGCCGCCCAGGCCGCGACCACCGCCATCGAGGCCGCCAACGCGGCCCACTCGGCGACCAGGGTGGCGGCCAGCGCCGCCTCCGCCGCCGCGGCGGCCGCGACCGCCGCGGGCAAGGCTGCGTCCCAGGCGTACCGGGCAGCCAACGCGGCGGCCGGGGACGCCGGTCAGGCGGCCAACGCGGCTGCCACGGCCAAGGTCGCCCGCGCCGCCGCCGCCGACGCCCAGCGCGCCGCGGACGCCGTCGACCACGCGGTGACCGCCGTGATCAACGCGGTTGACGCGGCCAAGTCCGCCGCCGGCGCGGGGGCGAACGCGGCAGCGGCCGCCGACGCCGCTGCCCGGGCCGGCGGGTACTCGCAGGCCGCCGGCGCCCAGGCCGAGCGGGCGAAGACCGCCGCGGCCAAGGCACGTGCGGCCGCCGCGACCGCGACCAGTGCGGCCAACTCCGCGGAGGCTCTCGCCGGGCGCGCCGCCACCGCAGCCCAGCAGGCCAAGGCAGCGGCTCAGGATGCCGCCCGCCACGCCAACAACGCCGCCCAGGCGGCCGACGAGGCCGCCGCACACGCCGGTCAGGCGGCCGGCGACGCACAGCAGGCCACCCTCCACGCCCAGGCCGCCGTCGCCGCGGCCGAGACCGCGTCCAACGCCGCCGCCGCGGCCCGCCAGGTCGAGGAGGTCGCACGCGCTGCGGAAGCCGCCCAGCTTGCGGCGGAAAAGGACAAGAAGATCCAGCAGGCCCAGGAGCTGCGGAAGCAGTACGACGAGCGGGGTGCCCAGGACCGCGAGGACCGGGCCGAGGCGGTGCGCGTCGACGCCGCGACCAAGCAGCTGCTGATCGATGCCGTGGCCCCTGGCACCGACCCGTCGGCCGCCGTACGGATGGGCCGTCAGGCCGCGGCCCGCCTCTACGCCGATGGTGGCCCCTGGACCAGCCAGGCCGCCAAGGACGCGCTCACCGGCTCCGACAGCGACGTGCTGGAGTGGCTCAAGCAGCGCCGCGCCCTCGCCGCCGACCACGACGACCTGTCCCGCGTCGCCCACCTCGGCGAGTCGACCAACCCCCGGCTGCGCGCCGCGGCGCTCACCGCGCTGAACGGCTCGACGCAGGACATCCAGGCCTTCCTCGGCGGCGGTCAGGACGCGGCCATGGCGGAGGACTACCGGGTCGACATCCTGCGGATCATCAGCCAGGGCGGCCGTGCCGTCAAGGAGGCCGGCAGCAAGGCGATCGACGCCAACACGCCCGCGGCCTTCCACCAGTTCCTGGACACCGACCAGTACCGCGCCCGTGAGGAGGACGACCGGGTGACGGCGCTCTCGCTGACGGCGGGGGGCGGGGCCCAGCTGACGGCCTCCGCCCAGGTGGCACTGGCCGGAGCACCCACGCAGTTGCGCAACTTCGTGGCCGTGGCCCAGTACCGGGCCGCCGAGCAGGACCAACAGAGCGCCGTCCACGCCGCCGACATCCAGCGGATCGTGGCCGACGCCTCGAACAGCGCCGCTGTCGCCCAGGAGACGGCCGCGACCGCGACCGCGGCGGCGCTGACGGCCCAGGGCGCCGCCAATGAGGCCCAGAAATACGCGGACCAGGCTCGTCGCTCCGCGGACGAGGCCAACGGCTACGCGGACCAGGCACGCCAGTCCTCCGACCGGGCGGACAAGTCGGCCAAGCAGGCCGCGACGTCCGCGCAGCAGGCCAAGAACGCCGAGAAGTCGGCCCGTGCCGATGCCTCGGCGGCCACCAAGTCGGCGGCCTGGGCGTCCTACTCCGCCTCCAAGGCGGCCTCGTACGCGAGTTCCGCCTACGGCTCCGCGGCCCAGGCCCGCAACTCGGCGCTGGCCGCGGGCCGCAGCGCCCAGGAGGCGGCGCAGGCCGGCACCGACGCGATGCGCATCGCAGGCGAGAAGATCGCCGCCGAGGAGCGCGCCCGCGCCGCCCAGCAGAGCCAGCCGCCGTCGACGCCGCCCCCGCCGGGCACGGTCACCGTCGGTGACCCGGACGGTCACGACTACACCAGTGACGAGGACGACCCGAAGAAGCACCCGCCGTTCCACGAGCCGAGCGGCTGGGAGAAGTTCTGGCGCAACCTCGGCAGCCAGGGCCAGCCGGACCCGATGCTGACGATCGTCGGCGGCGCGGAGCTGTGGGCCTGTCACGCCGGTTCGATGTCCTGCGAGCTGTTCAAGTACTGGGAGAAGAAGTCGGGTAAGCCGTTCAACTTCTCGGCGGACCAGATGCGCGACCTCTACACCAACCCGACCATGCAGACCGATCTGAACGAGCGGGCCGCCAAGTACGCGCAGTCCGCGGCGGAGAAGTGCACCGGCGGGGCCGGCACCACGTGCACCGTGAAACTCGACTCCAACTGGCTCGGGTTCACCTACAAGTACCCGGGGTCGAAGGACCACATCTTCGCCCTGCACTCCATCCAGTACCGCGTCAGCGGGGACGTGACCGCGACCGTGGTCAGCCCCGGCAAGGTGCGGCTGTCCGGCGACTACCGGTTCGACGTGAAGAAGGAGTACAACTTCGACATGGACAAGCCGCCGATCGACGTCTGGGGGATCCCGGTCGACGTGAAGCTGCTGGCCATGGCTCCGAGCCAGGGGTACGCCCGCGACTTCACCGTCCAGGGAAGCTCCACCGGGCACGTCGACACCACCACTGGTTGATCGCCCGATCCGGATCGGGTACCGTCCCGCGAGGCCTTCCTCGCGGGACGGTCCCCGCCCGGGAAAGGACAGTCATGCGTGTACGAAACACGGTGGGACCGCGCCGGCCCGGCCGGCCGCCACGCACGGCCGCGGTGGCCGTGAACGTGGTCGCCGCCGTAGCCCTGGCCGCCGGCTGCACGTCCGCGGACCCGGATCCGAGGGCGTACCCGGGTAGCCCGAAAGGGCAGACCCTCGAAGCGGTCACGAAGGCGTTCGGGCTGGACCTGCCAGACTGCGACCTGCAGGGCCTCGGATTCTCCGGGAGCTCGAAGTACCCCGCCCAGAACCTGAACCTGAGCTTCCGGGCTCCGAAGGACTGCGTGGGCCGCTTCCTCTCCGCACACTCCGTCGACGTCGCCCACCCCGTGCACTGGACCCCCGGCCAGGGGAACAAGACCGGGTTCGACTCCGAAGCGGAGACGAGGGACTTCGGTTGGTCCTTCGACAAGGCCGTGACCTACGACCTCTTCGTCGACTTCAGGACCTCCACCGGGAGCCGCTTCAGCGTGGTGGCGGACCAGGACCGGGGACAGGCGGAGCAGACCGTGTACCTGGAGTCCCGCTATCTCGGCGGCTCCTGACCGGTTCTCGGTCGGGGCTTCCGAACGGCGCCCGGCCCTTTCGGGGCTTCGAGGGCTCCTGGGGCGCGGCCTCCGGCGGTGAGCCGCCCGTAGGACGCCTCACGGAAGGGGCGGTGGACATCCACGTGGGTGTCCACCGCCCCTTCCGCGCATCCTGGGGCGGTCGCGGATCGGACAGGGGTTTCATCAGGTGGATGGGGTCGGACATCGGGTGTCGACACTGGAAGACGCTCCTCCGCAACAGCGGTCCGTAAGCCGCTTCGGCGTGCCTGACAGTGCGATGCCCTCAATGGCGAGGGGGACCACCGGGGTCCCCGCGTGGGGCGCCTCACGCGTGATTGCGGATGCCGAGATCACGCGGTTCTGCCAACCCTTCATGACCGAGCTCCACCGCCACCTGGGCGAGTACACCGACGTCCCGGCCGGGGGCAAGGAGGTCCAGCGCGGGCGGGTCTCCGACTACGCGGCCCGTTCCACTCCCGGACCCGATCGGAGCGGGCACAGGATGTCGGGTGCGGCAGGGTGGGTCCTTCCTACGGTGGTGGCAGTAAGAGGGAAGGACGGGGTCGGGGTGCTGGAGCAGGTCAACCGGGCCATGGAGTACGTCGAGGAGCATCTGGACGGGGTGATCGACGTGGGTGAGCTGGCGCGGATCGCGCGGACGTCGGAGTACCACTTCCGGCGGATGTTCTCCGCGCTGGCCGGGATGCCGTTGTCGGAGTACGTGCGGCGCCGGCGGCTGACCGTGGCCGGGGCCGAGGTGCTGGCCGGTGAGCGGACGCTGCTCGACGTGGCGGTCCGGTACGGCTACACCTCGGGGGAGGCGTTCGCCCGGGCGTTCCGGGCGATGCACGGCGTCGGACCGGGTGAGGCCCGGCGCGGCGGCGTGGTGCTGCGGTCCCAGCCCCGGATGTCCTTCCGACTCGTCGTCGAAGGGAGCAGCAGTATGGAATACCGCATCGTGGAGAAGCCCGGGTTCCGGGTGGTCGGTCGGCGGGCCCGGGTCCCGCTCGTCCACGAGGGGGTGAATCCGGCCATCGCGGCGTTCATCCGGGGGATCGCACCGGAGGTCGTCGACCGGATCGCCGCCCTCTCGGACCAGGACCCGGACGGCGTCGTCTCGGTCACCGAGTTCTTCTCGGACAGCCGGGAGGAGGGCGTCGAACTCGACTACTACCACGCGGTGGTGGCGGGTGCGGACGTCGTCGTGCCGGAGGATCTGGACGTGCGGGAGGTGCCGGCCGGGACCTGGGCCGTCTTCTCCGTCACCGGGGCGTTCCCGCAGGCGCTCCAGGAGATGTGGCGGGACGTCTACACCCAGTGGTTCCCGTCCAACCCCTACGAGGCCCGGCCGGGGCCGGAGATCCTGCGCACCCGCTTCCTGGCCGACGGCGTCGCCGAGGCGCAGCTGTGGACCGGCGTGGAGCGGGTCGCCCGGTGAACCCTGCCGCATGGTGAACTGGGCGGGGCCGATGGGACGTTGACGGTCCCATCGGCCCGGCCGCCTGTTAGGGTCCGCGCATGACGAAGCGTGTGCCCTTCCAGGGGGCCGAGAAGGAGAGTCTGTTCGTTGCGCTCGACCGGCACCGCGACGCGGTGCTGTGGAAGCTGGAGGGGCTGGACGACGAGCAGCTGCGCCGGCCGATGACGGCGTCCGGGACGACGCTGCTGGGGCTGGTCAAGCACCTCGGCGGGGTCGAACTCGGCTGGTTCTGCCGGACGTTCGGCCGGGACACCGGCCCGCTGCCGTTCGACCTCGCCGAGGACGAGCAGTCCGACCTGCGGGTGCGCCCGGACGAGTCCACCGCCGATCTGCTGACCTTCTACGCCCGCGCCCGGGCCAGTGCCGACCAGGTCATCGAGGAGTTCGAGCTCGACGACCTGGGCCGGGCCTGGTTCGGCGACCAGGTGTCGCTGCGCTGGGTGCTGATCCACATGGCGACCGAGACCGCCCGGCACGCGGGCCACATGGACATCCTGCGCGAGCTGATCGACGGGCGGACGGGGGACCACAACCGGGGCTGACGGCCCGGGAGCGGGAGCCGGGGGCGTCGGCTCCGGGTCAGCCCAGGAAGCGGCCGTCCCGGGCCACCACCCGCCCGGCCCGGACGACCAGTTCGCGCTCGGGCAGGTCGACCACCACCTGGGGCAGGCACTCGCCCGTCACCAGCATGAAGTCGGCCGGCGAACCCGGGGCGAGGTCGGCGGCGGGCAGGCCCAGCAGGTCGGCGCCGCCGCCGGCCGCGAGGGCGAAGCACTCGGTGAGCTCCGCGTCGGTCCGCGCGTCTGTGGTCCAGCCGAGCAGGTGGGCCCGGTGCAGCATGTCGGCGTTGCCGAACGGGCTCCAGGAGTCCCGCACGCCGTCCGAGCCGAGCCCGACCCGCACGCCGTGCGCCGCCAACTCCCGGAAGGGCAGCACCTGGTGGGCGGACGGTGCGACGGTGGTGAGCCCGATGCCGGCCCCGGCCAGCAGCTCGGCCAGGGCGTCGAGCGGGCCGCCGGACAGCTCCGGCACGCAGAAGGCGTGGCTGACCACCACCCTGCCCTGCAGCCCGGCGGCCTTCGTCCGGGCGGCGATGTCGTGCAGCGGGGCGAGGCCGCGCTCGCCGGTGTCGTGCAGGTGGATGTCGAGGGGGAGGCCGTACCGCTCGGCGAGGCCGAAGACCTGGTCGAGCTGCGACGGCCCCTCGCCCGCGAAGCCCTCGCCCCCGGCTCCGTCGAACCCGGCCGGGTCGATGCCGCCGACCGCGTCGATCAGCCCGCTCGCCGCCGCCTCCGCGAGCAGCGCCCCGGCGCCCGGCGTCCGGCGCACCCCGTGCTGCGGGAAGGCCACCACCTGGACGTCCAGCGCCGCGCCCAGTCGCTCCCGGGCGGCCACCAGCCCCTCCACGCCCGCCAGGCCGTACGCGGGTGCCACGTCCACATGGGCCCGCACCGCCCGGGTGCCCCGGGTCACCGCGTGCGCGAGGAGCCGCTCGGCCCGCTCGGCGAGCGGGGTGCGCTGGTGCTCGTACAGCTCGACGTCGCCCCGGACGTACTCCGGCAGGCCGCGCGCCGGGCGCCGGCTGTACCAGGGTTCGCCCCAGGCGGTCTTGTCGGGGTGGATGTGCGCGTCCACCAGGGTCGGCAGCGCGATCCGTCCGCGGCCCTCCACGACCTCGACCCGCGCGCCCTCGGGGACCCGGTCGACCAGCAGTCCGCCGGCGGCGATCAGCTCGACGGGCGCGGCCGAGCCGTGCGGCCGGACGTCGCGGAAGACGGTGGCGGTGGTGTCGGCGCTGGTGGGGGTGGTCATGGGCCCTCCCGGTTCGGCGGGGTCGGTCGGCGACCCCAACCAACCCGACGGCGGCGCGACGCGTCAACTCCCGCTCGGCATGGTGACGGTGGTGCGCCGCCCGGCGGCCGGTCCCGGCACCGCTCGATCGGCGCGCACACGGGCTCCCGCCGGCGCCCCGCACGCCCGTTCGGCGCAGCAGCGGCGGACCGGGGCCGGGGCGGGCCGCATGCTGGGGCGGGGGAGGGGGTCAGCGGAGGAGTGGATCGAGGATGGTCAAGGCGTTCGGGTTCGTCGACTACGGCGGGCCGGAGACTCAGGAGTTCCTGGACCGGCCGGTGCTGGAGCCCGGCCCGGGCCAGCTGGCGGTCAGCGTCCGGGCGGCCGGGGTGAACCCGGTGGACTGGAAGATCCGCCGGGGACTCCTCGGGCGGGACCGCGAGCTGCCCGCCGTGCTGGGCCAGGAGGCGGCGGGCGTGGTCGAGCGGATCGGCCCGGACGTCACGGGGTTCACCCCCGGGGACGAGGTGTTCGGGATCGCGGCGGCGGGCGCCTTCGCGGAGCAGACCCTGCTGCTCGCGGCGATGAGTGCGGTCAAGCCCGCCGCGCTCGGGTTCGCCGAGGCGGCGACCCTCCCGGTGGCGGCCGCGACGGCCGACGACGGGCTCCGGGACGTCGGCGTGGGAGCCGGGCAGACGCTGCTGATCCTCGGCGTCGCGGGCGGCGTGGGCAGCGTGGCCGCGCAGATCGCCCGCAGCCGGGGCATCCGGGTCGTCGGCACGGCGAGCGACGCCAACCGCGGCTACGTGGAGTCGCTGGGCGCGGTGCAGGTGCGGTACGGCGACGGCGTGGCGGAGCGGATCGCGGCGGCCGCCCCGGACGGTGTGGACGGCATCCTCGACCTGGTCGGCGGGGCCGACCTGCGAGCCGCGGCCGAGACGCTGGCCGACCGCTCGAAGCTGGTCTCCACCGTCGATCCGGGCACCGTCGCGGAGCTCGGGGGGCGTTTCGTCACCCGCGCCACCACCGCGGCGAGCCTCGCCGCCCTCGCCGCGCTGGCGGCGACCGGCGAGCTCGACGTGCACCTCACCGGCCGGCAGCCGATGGCCCACGCGGCCGAGGCACTGGCGCTGGTGGAGTCCGGGCACGCGCGCGGCAAACTGATCCTCGACATCGGCTGGGAGCAGGCGGGATGAAGCAGCGTACGGTGACGGTCGGCGGGCCCTGCTGGGTGGAGCACGGCAGCTCCGACCCGGAGGGCGCCCAGCGGTTCTACGGCGAGCTGTTCGGCTGGCGGGCCGCCGACCTCGACGCACCGCCGGAGGCCGGCGACTACACCTTCATGAAGCTGGACGGCAGGATCGCCGCCGCCGTCGCCCCGCTCTACGGGGAGGGGCAGCCGACGGCCTGGACGGTCTCCTTCGCGGTCGACGACGCGGACGCGTCCGCCGCCCGGATCACCGGGGCCGGCGGGAGCGTCGTCATCGGACCGACGGAGGCGCTCGGTCTCGGCCGGTTCGTGATCGCCGCCGACCCGTCCGGCGCGGTGTTCGGGCTCTGGCAGGGCCACGCGCTGGCGGGCCTGGAGGTGCTCGACGACCCGGGCGCGCTCGGCTGGGTGGAACTGCTCACCCGGGACCCGGACGGCGCCCGGTCGTTCTACCCGGCGGTGTTCGGCTGGACGGTCCGCCCGTCCGAGGTCTACCCCCAGTGGGGCCTGGCCGGCGCCGACTTCGGCGGCATGCTGACGATGGACGACCGGTTTCCGCCGCAGGTGCCGCCGCACTGGCTGCCCTACTTCGCGGTCGCGGACGTGGACGTCACCGCCTTCCGGGCCGGGAACCTGGGCGCCGACGTCCTGCTGCCGCCCACCTCGATGCCGGACGGGCCCCGGGTCGCCGTGCTGCGCGACCCGCAGGGCGCGGCCTTCGCGGTGCACCTGGCGGGCGCGGAGGGCTGAACCCGCCCACCCGGTCGGCCTTCCGCGCCGGCCGGGCGTGGAACGAGGCCCGCCCCGCTACCGCCCCGCGCCGCTACCGCCCCGCGCCGCCCCCGCTACCGCCCCGCGCCGCCCAGCGTCAACGCCGCCCCCGCTACCGCCCCGCGCCGCCCAGCGTCAACGCCGCCCCCGCTACCGCCCCGCGCCGCCCAGCGTCAGCGCCGCCCCCGCTACCGCCCCGCCCGGCGCACCCGGCCGCGCCCGGCGGCCAGCACCGCCCCGGCCGTCACCAGCAGGGCGGCGGCCGGCACCACGTCACCGATCCGGTCGTACCAGGTCAGCGTCGACGGCGCGGTGAGCGGCAGCCGCACCGTCAGCGCGCCGGTGCGGTCCGTCCCGAACCGGGCCAGCTCGCGGCCCTGCGCGTCGAAGGCGGCCGAGACCCCGGTGAGCGAGGCCTGGACGGCCGGCCGGCCGGTCTCGGCGGCGCGGATGGCGGCCAGCGAGACGTGCTGCTCGGGCGCCCAGGTGTCCTGGAAGGTCGAGGTCGAGGACTGGTAGACCAGCACCCGGGCGCCGTCCCGGGCGGCGGTCCGGGACATGTCGGGGAAGGCCGACTCGAAGCAGATCAGCGCCCCGACCGGTAGCGGCGCCCCCGTGCGGTCGGTGGCGGGGAGGACGTGGAACGCGTTCCCCGGGGCCCGGTTCTCGCCCGCCGCCCGGCTGACGCCGGCGATCCAGCCCAGCAGCGGGCGCAGCGGGATGTACTCGCCGAACGGCACCAGCCGGATCTTGCGGTAGCGGTCGACCGTCCCGGCGGGGGAGACCAGCACCGCGTCCTTGGAGATCCGCCCGTCGGCCTTGCGGGCGTCCTCCCCGGCCAGGATCTCGGCGCCGGTGACGGCGGAGAGCCGGCTCAGCCGGGCCGCGGCGGCCGGGTCGCGCTCCAGGTCGGCGGTGGTGCTGCTCTCGCCCCAGACGATCAGGTCGACCGGCCGCCCGCCCAGGGCGGCGGTGGCGGCGGCACTCGCCTCGAACCGGGCCTGCGGGTCCTCGACGATGCCGGGCTGGACCAGGGCCACGGTGACCGCTCCGGCGCCGGCGGGCGCGGCGCGCAGCGCGAACAGCAGCGGTCCGGCCGCCAGCACCAGCACGGTGGCCAGCGCCGCCAGGGCGCGCGGCCGCCACCCGGTGGCGGTCAGCACGATCAGCACACCGGTGTTCACGGCCACCACGGCCGCGCTGACCAGCCAGATCCCGCCGGCCGAGGCCAGCGCCAGGACGGCCGGGTGCCGCCACTGGGTGGCGCCGAGCAGCGCCCACGGGCCGCCGAGGGCGTGCCACGAGCGGGCGTACTCGGTGGTCAGCCAGACCGCGGGGACGACGGCCAGGGCGAGCAGCGCGCGCCGGGCGGTCAGCGGCGGGTGCAGCAGCCGGTGGACGGCGAGGCCGACCCCGGCCTGGAGCACGCCGAAGACCACCGCGAGCAGCGGCAGCGCCGGGCCGATGGAGGGGATCAGCCAGTACATCCCGGTGAGGATGAACCCCGCGCCGAACCACCAGCCCCGGACGGCGGCCTCCCGGGCGCTCGGCGCCCGCTGCATCAGCAGGAGGCCGGGCACCAGGGCGACCCAGGCGAGCGCGGCCAGCCCGGGGGCCGGGAAGGCGAACACCGGCAGCGCCCCGGCGGCCAGGGCGGCCCCCCGCACGCGGTAGCGGTGGGCCCGGACGGCACGGTCCGGAGGGGTGGGCGCCCGGAGGGCGGGCCGGGGCAGCGTGAGGCGGCGGGACATGCCCCGTATTGTCCGCTTCAGCGGCGATCACTGCCAGGGTCCTGTCACCCGAATGGGTGAAGGACCCTGGCAGGACAGGCCCCGGGAGAAACCGGCCCGGGACTTCCGAGCGCCCGTCAGGTCTCGTCGGCGCCCGTCAGCCCTCGTCGCCCTCCAGGTCGCCCTCGGTCTCCAGGAAGGCGGCCTGGAGCTGCTCGATCAGCTCCGGGTCGGGCTGCTCCCAGAGACCGCGCTCGGCCGCCTCCAGCAGGCGCTCGCTGATGCCGTGCAGCGCCCAGGGGTTGGCGTCGGCCAGGAACTCGCGGTTCACCGGGTCGAGGACGTACTCCTGGGTCAGCTTCTCGTACATCCAGTCGGCGACCACGCCGGTGGTGGCGTCGTAGCCGAAGAGGTAGTCGACGGTGGCCGCCATCTCGAAGGCGCCCTTGTAGCCGTGGCGGCGCATCGCCTCCATCCACCGCGGGTTGACGACCCGGGCGCGGAACACCCGGGCCGCCTCCTCGGTCAGGGTGCGGGTGCGGACGGTCTCCGGGCGGGTCGAGTCGCCGATGTAGGCGGTCGGGGCCTTGCCGGTGAGCGCCCGCACGGTGGCCACCATGCCGCCGTGGTACTGGAAGTAGTCGTCCGAGTCGGCGATGTCGTGCTCGCGGGTGTCGGTGTTCTTCGCGGCGACGGTGATCCGCCTGTACGCCGTCTCCATCTCCTCGCGGGCCGGCCGCCCGTCCAGGCCGCGACCGTACGCGTAGCCGCCCCAGACCGTGTACACCTCGGCGAGGTCGGCGTCGGTGCGCCAGTCGCGGCTGTCGATCAGCTGGAGCAGACCTGCGCCGTAGGTGCCTGGGCGGGAGCCGAAGACGCGGACGGTGGCCTTGCGCTCGTCGCCGTGCACGGCGAGGTCGGCCTGGACGTGGGCGCGGACGTAATTGTCCGCGGCGTCCTCCTCCTGGGCGGCGGCCAGGCGCACCGCGTCGTCCAGCAGGGCGACCACGTGCGGGAAGGCGTCCCGGAAGAAGCCGGAGATGCGCAGGGTGACGTCGATCCGCGGGCGGCCCAGCTCCTCCAGGGAGATCGCCTCCAGGCCGGTGACCCGGCGCGAGGCGTCGTCCCAGACCGGGCGCACGCCCAGCAGCGCGAAGGCCTCGGCGATGTCGTCGCCGGCGGTGCGCATCGCGCTGGTGCCCCAGAGCGAGAGCCCGACCGAGGGCGGGCAGGCGCCGTCGTTGTCGGCGCGGTAGCGCTCGACGAGGGAGGCCGCCAGCGCCTGGCCGGTCTCCCAGGCGAGCTTGCTGGGCACGGCCTTCGGGTCGACCGAGTAGAAGTTGCGGCCGGTCGGCAGCACGTTGACCAGGCCGCGCAGCGGCGAGCCCGAGGGCCCGGCCGGGACGAAGCCGCCACCGAGCGCGTGCAGCACGGCGTCGAGCTCGTCGGTGGTGGCCGCCAGGCGCGGCACCACCTGGGTGGCGGCGAAGGCGAGCACGTCGGCGACGGCGGCCGGCAGTCCGGCGGCGACCTTCTCGACGGCCTCCGGCGCCCAGTCCTCGGCCTCCATCGCCTCGACCAGCGCGCGCGCCTGGGCCTCGGCCGCGTCGGTGGCGCCCAGCGTCAGCGCGGCCTCGTCCAGGCCGAGCGCCTCGCGCAGGCCGGGGAGGGTGCTGACGCCGCCCCAGATCTGCCGGGCGCGCAGGATGGCGAGCACGATGTTGACCCGGTCGGTGCCGGCCGGCGCCTGGCCGAGGACGTGCAGGCCGTCCCGGATCTGGGCGTCCTTGATCTCGCAGAGCCAGCCGTCGACGTGCAGCAGGAAGTCGTCGAAGCCGTCGTCCTCGGGGCGCTCGTCCAGGCCGAGGTCGTGGTCGAGCTTGGCGGCCTGGATCAGCGTCCAGATCTGGGCCCGGATCGCGGGCAGCTTGGCCGGGTCCATCGCGGCGATGTTGGAGTGCTCGTCGAGCAGCTGCTCCAGCCGCGCGATGTCGCCGTAGGAGTCGGCGCGGGCCATCGGCGGGACGAGGTGGTCGACCAGGGTGGCGTGGGCGCGGCGCTTGGCCTGGGTGCCCTCGCCCGGGTCGTTGACCAGGAACGGGTAGATCAGCGGGAGGTCGCCGAGGACGGCGTCCGGTCCGCACGCGGCGGAGAGCGCGGCGGTCTTGCCGGGCAGCCACTCCAGGTTGCCGTGCTTGCCGAGGTGGATCACGGCGTCGGCGCCGAACCCGCCGTCCTGCCGCGCGGCCGCGATCCAGCGGTAGGCGGCCAGGTAGTGGTGCGAGGGCGGGAGGTCGGGGTCGTGGTAGATCGCGACCGGGTTCTCGCCGAAGCCGCGCGGCGGCTGGATCAGCACCAGCAGGTTGCCGGAGCGGACCGCGGCCAGCACGATGTCGCCGTCCGGGTTCTGCGAGCGGTCGACGTAGAGCTCGCCGGGGGCCGGGCCCCAGTGCTCCTCGACGCGGGTGCGCAGGGCTTCGGGGAGGGTCGCGTACCAGCGGCGGTAGTCGGCGGCCGGGATGCGGACCGGGTTGCGGGCCAGCTGGTCCTCGGTGAGCCAGTCCTGGTCGTAGCCGCCGGCCGCGATCAGCGCGTGGATCAGCGCGTCGCCCTCGTGCATGTTCTCGGGGACGGTGTCCAGCCCCGGCAGGTCCGAGCCGAGGTCCATGCCCTCCGCGCGCAGCCGCGCCAGCAGGCGCATCGCGCTGGCCGGGGTGTCCAGGCCGACGGCGTTGCCGACCCGGGCGTGCTTGGTCGGGTACGCGGACAGCACCAGCGCCAGCCGCCGCTCGGCGGCCGGGATGTGCCGCAGCCGGGCGTGCCGGACGGCGGTGCCGGCGACCCGGGCGGCGCGCTCGGGGTCGGCCGCGTAGACGGTGAGGCCGTCCTCGTCCAGCTCCTTGAAGGAGAACGGGACGCTGATCAGCCGGCCGTCGAACTCCGGGACGGCGATCTGGGTGGCGGTGTCCAGCGGGGAGAGGCCGTCGTCACTGGCCTCCCACTGCGCGCGCGACCAGGTGAGGCAGAGCGCCTGGAGGATCGGGCGGTCCAGCGCGGCCAGCGCGCCGGCGTCCCAGGCCTCCTCGTCGCCGCCGGCCTGCGCGTCGGCCGGGCGGGTGCCGCCGGCGGCCAGCACGGTGGTGACCAGCGCGTCGGCCTCGCCCAGCGCGGCCAGCAGCTCCGGCTCGGCGCCGCGCAGCGAGGCGCAGTAGTACGCCCTGGCGCGCGCGCCCTGGTCCTCGATCGCCCGGCAGAGGGTGTCGACGAAAGCGGTGTTCCCGCTCATGTGGTGGGCGCGGTAGTAGAGCACCGCGACGATCGGGCCCTCGGTCGTCCGGGCCTCGCGCTCCAGCGGTCCCCAGGCGGGGGCGGAGGCGGGCGGGGCGAAGCCGTGGCCGGTGAGCAGCACCGTGTCGGAGAGGAAGGCGCCCAGCTCGGCCAGGTTGGCGGCGCCGCCGTGGGCGAGGTAGGCGTGCGCCTCGGCCGCGATGCCGGCCGGGACGGTCGACAGCTCCATCAGCTGGGCGTCCGGCGCCTGCTCGCCGGTGAGCACGATCACCGGGCGGGGGCCGGCCAGCAGCGCGTCCAGGCCCTCCTGCCAGGCGCGGCGGCCGCCGAGCAGGCGCACCACGACCAGTTCGACGCCCTCCAGCAGGGCGGGCAGCTCCTCGGGCGAGAGCCGGGCCGGGTTGCCGAGGCGGTACGGGACGGGGCCCTCGGCGGCCCGGGCACTGAGCAGGTCGGTGTCTGACGTCGACAGCAGCAGGATCATGCGAAGGCCCTCCCGGCCTCGATGGCGGGCAAGGGCAAGGTCACGGGCGACGACGGGGTCGCCCGTGGAGGCACGTGCGACGACGGGGTCGCGGGCATGCGGCGGCGCATGGCGTCAAGCCTTCCTCGGGGTCCGCGCCCCGGGCCGGTGGAGGACGGCAGGAGTTCCTGGCTCCCACGGTTGAACCGTGGTCACAGTGGCGGGACCGCACCGGGTTTGCACCGGCTTCCTCCCCTGCGCCGTCGCTGGCGTGCGGACGGCCCCGCGGGGCCGCCCGGCAGCATCGTACGGGGTGCGGCTGACCAGGGGGAGAGCGGCCGAGAGTGTGACCCGCGGGACAGCGGCAAGCGATCGGATCATCTGTATGCTCGCGGCCATGCCACCCACACCCGACGCGACCGCGCCGGCCCCCGCCGTGACCGGCCGGGGCCGCGAGGACGCCTGCCCGGGGGCGCTTCGTCTGCACACCGCTGCCGACGGCGCCCTGGCCCGGGTCCGGCTGCCCGGCGGACTGCTGACGGAGGATCAGGCGCTGGCCCTGGCCGGGGCCGCCGAGTCGCTGGGCGACGGCCACCTGGAGATCACCTCGCGCGGCAACGTCCAGCTGCGGGGCCTGGCTTCGGAGTGCGGCGCCGAACTCGGCGGGCGGCTGCGGGCGGTCGGGCTGCTGCCCTCCGACACCCATGAGCGGGTCCGCAACATCGTCGCCTCGCCGGGCCCGGCCGGCGGCTTCGCCGACGTCCGGGCCTGGGCGCGCGAACTGGACGCGAAGCTGTGCGCGAGCCCCTGGGCGGCCGCCCTCTCCGGCAAGTTCCTGTTCGCCCTGGACGACGGACGCGGCGACGTGGCCACCCTGAACGCCGATGTGACGTTGATCGCAGGCCCGGACGGCGGCGCGCTGCTGCGCCTCGCCCGCGCGGACACCGCCCGGCCCGTCCCCGCCGAGCGGGCCGTCGACACGGCGCTGGCGGTCGCCCGGGACTTCGTGGCCGTGCTGCGCGCCACCGGCCGCGAAGCCTGGCACCTGCGGGACGTACCCGACCTGGTGCCGCCGGGTTCGGTGAAGCTGCCGGCGTTCGCCGGTACGCCGCCGCCGCTCGGCGCGGTGCCCGGCGGCCTCTCGGTCGCCCTGCGGTTCGGCTCCGCCTCCGGCGCGCAGTGGCGGGCGCTGGTCGACGCCGCCGAGGGGGAGCTGCGGCTCACCCCGTGGCGCGGTGCGGTGCTGCCCGGCGCCGCCCCCGGGCGGCTCGCCGACCTGGCGGCGGCCGGCTTCCGGACCGCGCCCGGGGCCGCCTGGGAGCGGGCCACCGCCTGTACCGGGCTGCCCGGTTGCGGGTCGTCCAGGGCCGACGTCCGGGCCGACGCCGCGCGCGCCCTGGAGGCGGCCGGGACGGGGGGCCTGCCCGTGCACTGGTCGGGCTGTGAACGGCGCTGCGGCCACCCGGCCGGGCGGTGGGTGGACGTGCTCGCCACCGGGCAGGGCTACCGGGTGACGGTGAACGGTCCGGCAGCCGCCGGGGCGGCCGTGGACGTGACGAACGAGGAGACGGCCGAGGCGGTCGCCGAGGCCAGGAGGACCACGAAGTGATCGAGTACGAGAAGGACGGCGCGTCCATCTACCGCCAGTCCTTTGCCACCATCCGGGCCGAGGCCGACCTCGCCGCCCTGCCCGCCGACGTGGCCCAGGTCGCGGTGCGGATGATCCATGCCTGCGGCATGACCGACCTGGTCGAGGACCTGGTGTACTCGCCGGGCGCGGTCGCCTCCGCCCGCGCCGCGCTGCGCGCCGGGGCGCCGATCCTCTGCGACGTGAACATGGTCGCCAGCGGTGTCACCCGCAAGCGGCTGCCCGCCGACAACGAGGTCATCTGCACCCTCACCGACCCGTCGGTGCCCGAGCTGGCCCGGCGGATGGGCAACACCCGCAGCGCCGCCGCGATGGAGCTGTGGCTGCCCCGGCTGGAGGGCGCGGTGGTCGCCGTCGGCAACGCGCCGACCTCGCTGTTCCGGCTGCTGGAGCTGATCGAGGCGGGCGCGCCGCGCCCGGCCGCGGTGATCGGCGTCCCGGTGGGCTTCATCGGCGCCGCCGAGTCCAAGGAGGCCCTGGCGGCGCACCCGTCCGGCCTGGAGCACCTGGTGGTGCGCGGCCGGCGGGGCGGCAGTGCCATGGCCGCGGCGGCCATCAACGCGATTGCGAGTGAGGAAGAGTGACGGACGCTCAGCAGACCGGCCGGCTGTACGGGGTCGGGCTCGGCCCGGGGGACCCTTCGCTGGTCACCGTCCGCGCCGCCGAACTCATCGGCAAGGCCGACGTGGTGGCGTACCACAGCGCCCGGCACGGCCGGTCCATCGCCCGGTCCATCGCCGAGCGCTATCTGACGGGCGGTCAGATCGAGGAGAAGCTGGTCTACCCGCTCACCGTCGAGACCACCGACCACCCCGGCGGCTACCGGGGTGCGCTGGACGACTTCTACCAGGAGGCCGCCGACCGGCTGGCCGCCCACCTCGACGCCGGCCGCAGCGTGGTGGTGCTCGCCGAGGGGGACCCGCTCTTCTACGGCTCCTACCAGCACATGCACAAGCGCCTCGCGCACCGCTACCCCACCGAGGTGGTCCCCGGCGTGACCTCGGTCAGCGCCGCCGCCGCCCGGCTCGGGGTGCCGCTCACCGAGGCGGAGGAGACGCTCACCGTCATCCCGGGCACGCTGCCCGAGGAGGAGCTGACCGCGCGGATCGCCTCCGCCGACTCCGCCGTCATCATGAAGCTGGGCCGGACCTTCCCCGCCGTCCGCCGCGCCCTGGAGCGGGCCGGCCGGCTGGCCGACGCCCAGTACGTCGAGCGGGCCTTCATGGCGGGCGAGCGCACCGGCCCGCTGGCCGACGTCGACCCCGAGAGCGTCCCCTACTTCTCGGTCGCCGTGCTGCCCAGCAAGGTCGCGCCGCTGGAGCGGCCGGCCCCGCCGGCCGCGGGCCCCGGCAGCGTGACGGTCATCGGCACCGGCCCGGCCGGCCCGCTCTGGCTCACCCCCGAGGCGCGCGGCGCCCTCGCCGCCGCCACCGACCTGGTCGGCTACACCACCTACCTGGACCGGGTGCCCGAGCGCCCCGGCCAGCAGCGCCACGGCTCCGACAACAAGGTGGAGTCCGAGCGGGCCGAGTTCGCGCTGGACCTCGCCCGGCGCGGGCACCACGTCGCGGTGGTCTCCTCCGGCGACCCGGGCGTCTTCGCGATGGCCACCGCCGTCCTGGAGGTCGCCTGCGAGGAGGCCTACGGCGACGTCCCGGTCCGGATCGTGCCGGGGATGACGGCCGCCCACGCCGCCGCCTCCCGGGCCGGCGCCCCGCTCGGCCACGACTACGCGGTGGTCTCGCTCTCCGACCGCCTCAAGCCCTGGGAGGTGGTCGCCAAGCGGCTGCGCGCGGCGGCCGAGGCCGACCTGGTGCTGGCCCTGTACAACCCCGGTTCGCAGTCCCGCACCACCCAGGTCGGCCTGACCCGGGACCTGCTGCTGGAGTACCGCGACCCCGGGACGCCGGTGGTGATGGCCCGCGACGTCGGCGGCCCGACCGAGCGCGTGCGCACCGTCCGCCTCGGGGACCTCGACCCCGCCGAGGTCGACATGCGCACCATCCTGCTGATCGGCTCCTCCCAGACCCGGGCCGTCCGGCGCGGCAACGGCACCCAGGTGGTCTGGACGCCCCGCCGCTACCCGGAGGTGTGAGCCCCGCCCTCCTCCCCGCCCGCGGCGGGGAGGATGGCGGCCGGGGACGATGGAGGCCGGCGGGCCGGTTCAAAGGTCCGCGCGAGGTGAGGAGCGGGCGGCGTGGCGGAGGTCGGTGGACGGGCCGGGCAGCTGAGGAGCAGCGGGCTGCGGCCCGGGTGGACGACGGGCGCCTGTGCGACGGCGGCGACCAAGGCGGCCTACCAGGCGCTGCTGACCGGGGTCTTCCCGGATCCGGTGGTGATCACCCTGCCGAAGGGGCAGCGACCCGGCTTCGCGCTGGCGGCGGAGGAGCGGGCGGCCGGCCGGGCGATGGCCGCGGTGGTGAAGGACGCCGGGGACGATCCGGACGTGACGCACGGTGCGCTGATCCGCTCGACGGTGTGGGCGGGGGAGCCGGGCAGCGGGGTGGTGTTCCGGGCCGGTCCCGGCGTCGGGACGGTCACCAAGGCCGGACTGCCGCTGGCCGTCGGCGAGCCGGCCGTCAACCCGGTGCCCCGGCAGATGATCCGGGACGCGGTCGCCGAGGTGGCGGCCGAGTTCGGCGGCGGCGGGGACGTCGTGGTGGAGGTCTCGGTGGACCACGGCGAGGAGATCGCCCGCTCCACCTGGAACCCGCGCCTGGGCATCCTCGGCGGGCTCTCGATCCTCGGCACGACCGGGATCGTCGTCCCCTACTCCTGCTCCGCCTGGATCGACTCCATCCGGCGCGGGGTGGACGTGGCCCGGGCCGTCGGGCGCACCCATGTCGCGGGCTGCACCGGTTCGACCTCGGAGAAGGTGGCCGCCACCGTGCACGGCCTGCCCGAGGACGCGCTGCTCGACATGGGCGACTTCGCCGGGGCGGTGCTCAAGTACCTGAAGCGCCACCCGGTGCCGCGGCTGACGGTCGCGGGCGGCTTCGCCAAGCTCTCCAAGCTGGCCGCCGGTCACCTGGACCTGCACTCGGCCCGCTCCCAGGTCGACCAGGGCTACCTGGCGGGCCTGGCCCGCACCGGCGGCGCCGGGCCCGAGCTGGTCGCGGCGGTCGCGGCCGCCAACACGGCCCTGGAGGCGATCCAGCTCTGCCGCGCGGCCGGCGTTCCGCTCGGTGACCTCGTCGCCGAGGCGGCCCGGGCCACCGCGCTCGGGGTGCTGGTCGGCTCGCCGGTCGCGGTGGACGTCATCTGCATCGACCGGGCCGGCACGATCGTGGGCCGGGCGGAACCGCTCGGCCCGTGAGGTCGCGGGGCACCGGATCCGTGACAGGAGTGTGGCGGTGGTGTGCCGATGCCTCGTCAATCCGGAGCAGAAATGGACAAAGGTGACGCATTGCCCGCCCCCGACCCTGTTGCTATCTCAAGCATGAGATATGGTCTGGCGAGTGACAGGCGACTACCTCACCCGTATCGGCACCCTCATCCGCACCGCGCGTCAGCACCGTGGTTGGTCCCAGGCCCAGCTCGGCGAGGCCCTCGGCACCAGCCAGAGCGCGGTCAACCGCATCGAACAGGGCAAGCAGAACGTCAGTCTTGAGATGATCGCCCGCATCGGCGAAGCCCTCGACAGCGAGATCGTCTCCCTCGGCTACGCCGGCCCGATGCACCTTCGGGTCGCCGGCGGCACCCAGCTCTCCGGCGCGATCGACGTCCGCAGCAGCAAGAACGCCTGCGTCGCGATCCTCTGCGCCTCGCTGCTGACCACCGGCCGCACCACGATCCGCCAGGTCGCCCGGATCGAGGAGGTGTACCGGATCCTCGAAGTGCTCACCAGCATCGGCGTCAAGAGCCGCTGGACCAACGAGGGCCGCGACCTCGAACTCACCCCGCCCGCCGAGCTCGACCTCGCGGCGATGGACGTCGAGGCCGCCCGCCGCACCCGCAGCGTGCTGATGTTCCTCGGCCCGCTGATGCACCGCGCCGACCGCTTCGCCATCCCGTACGCGGGCGGCTGCGACCTCGGCACCCGCACCGTCCAGCCGCACCTCACCGCGCTGCGCCGCTTCGGCCTGGAGGTCGCCACCACCTCCGGCGCCTACCACGCCTCCGTCCAGCCCGGCGCGCCGATGGACCGGCCGATCGTGCTGACCGAGCGCGGCGACACCGTCACCGAGAACGCCCTGCTCGCCGCCGCCCGGCACGACGGCGTCAGCGTCATCCGCAACGCCTCCCCCAACTACATGGTCCAGGACCTCTGCTTCTTCCTGGAGCGGCTGGGCGTGAAGATCGAGGGCATCGGCACCACCACCCTCACCGTGCACGGCGTCCCCGAGATCACCCGCGACGTCGACTACACCCCGGCCGAGGACCCGGTGGAGGCGATGAGCCTGCTCGCCGCCGCGGTGGTCACCTCCTCCGAGCTGACGATCCGCCGGGTGCCGATCGAGTTCCTGGAGATCGAGCTCGCGGTGCTGGAGGGGATGGGCCTCGACTACGACCGCACCCCCGAGTACCGGGCCCACAACGGCTACACCCGGCTGGTCGACCTCACCGTGCGCCCCTCCAAGCTGACCGCGCCGGTCGACACCATCCACCCGATGCCGTTCCCCGGCATCAACATCGACAACGTGCCGTTCTTCGCCGCGATCGCCGCGGCCGCCAACGGCACCACGATGATCCACGACTGGGTGTACGACAACCGCGCCATCTACCTGACCGAACTCACCCGGCTCGGCGCGGACATCAAGCTGCTCGACCCGCACCGGGTGCTCGTCCAGGGCCCGACCCGCTGGCGCGCCGCCGAGATGGTCTGCCCGCCGGCGCTGCGCCCGGCCGTGGTCATCCTGCTCGCGATGCTCGCCGCGAAGGGCACCTCGGTGCTGCGCAACGTGTACGTCATCAACCGCGGCTACGAGGACCTCGCCGAGCGCCTCAACTCGATCGGCGCCCAGATCGAGACCTTCCGCGACATCTGACGGGCCGCCCGCCGGCCGGCCTCACCCGTCGAGGCCGGTCAGCAGGCCGGCGACGTCCGGCCCGGCGGTGTGGTGGTCCTTCCGGTGGGTCCGCATCGGTTCTCCGTCGCTGCTCGTGGCCCGGCTACTCGCCGGTCGCGCCGTCCAGGTGCTCACGCAGCAGGTCGGCGTGGCCGTTGTGGCGGGCGTACTCCTCGATCATGTGGGTGAGGATCCAGCGGAGCGAGAAGGCCTCCTCGCCGTGGTGTCCGAGGGAGTCCAACGACTCGGCGGCGGCGACCAGTTCCCGGGCGTGGTCGCACTCGCCGCGCCAGACGGCGAAGGCCTCCGCCGGGTCGGCCGTGTCGACGTCGAACTCGGCGAAGCTGCCGTCGGGGTGCTTCCAGAAGCCGGGCCTGGCCTCGTCGGCGAAGGTGTTGCGGAACCAGCTGCGCTCCACCTCGGCGAGGTGGCGGACCAGGCCGAGCAGCGAGAGCGCGGACGGCCGCAGGACGCGCGCGCGGAGCTGCTCGGTGCTCAGCCCGGCGCACTTCATCGCCAGCGTGTCCCGCTGGAAGTCCAGGAAGCTGACCAGGGTGGCGCGTTCGTCGGCGGTCTGTTCGGTCCGGGTGCGCTCTTCGGCTCTCATCGGCCCATCCTGGCAGGGCCGCCGCCGGCCGTCGCCCGGTTTACCGGGGAGCGAGACCGCGCGCCGCGAGCCAGTCCAGGGCGGCCGGCACCGATGCGGCGACCGGCACCCCGGCCGGCGGCGCCGGCCGCTCCACGACCACCACCGGCAGGCCGAGTTCGCGCGCCGCGGTGAGCTTGGGGGCGGTGGCGGCGCCGCCGCTGTCCTTGGTGACCACGACGTCGATCCGGTGCTCGCGCAGCAGCGCCCGCTCGCCGTCCAGGGTGAACGGGCCGCGGTCGAGCAGCACGTCGAGGGCGGCGGGCACCGGCGGCTCGGGCGGGTCGACCGAGCGGGCCAGGAAGCGCAGGCCGTCGAGGTGGGCGAAGGCGCCGATGCCCTGACGGCCGGTGGTGAGGAAGACCCGCCGGCCCAGCCCGGGCAGCACGGCGGCGGCGGCGTCCAGCGACTCCACCGGATGCCAGCGGTCGCCGTCCACCGGCGACCAGCCGGGCCGGCGCAGCGCCAGCAGCGGGACGCCGGTGGCCGCGGCGGCCAGCGCGGCGTTGCGCGACATGACGGCCGCGAACGGGTGGGTGGCGTCGACCACCGCGTCCACCCGCTCCGCGCGCAGCCAGGCGGCGAGCCCGTCCGGTCCGCCGAAGCCGCCGATCCGGACCTCGCCCGCGGGCAGCCGCGGTGCGGCGACCCGCCCGGCGAGCGAGCTGGTGACCCTCGGCCCGGAGCCCTCCGGCGCCGGGTCGGAGGCCAGGGCGGCGGCGAGGGCCCGCGCCTCGGTCGTGCCGCCGAGGACGAGCAGGTGGGCCCTCACGCGTCGCAGGGCTCGTGCGGGCGCTCGCGGTCCGCCGAGTAGAGGTGACTGTCCCGGAACTGCTCGGCGGTCAGCGTGCGGCCGATCAGGATGACGGCGGTGCGCACCACGCCCGCCGCCTTCACCTGCTCGGCGATGCTGGCGACGGTGCCCCGCAGCACCAGCTCGTCCGGGCGGCTCGCCATCGCCACGACGGCGACCGGGCAGTCGGCGCCGTAGTGCGGCAGCACCTGTTCGACCACGTCGTCGATGTACCCGGCGGCGAGGTGCAGCACCAGCAGCGCGCCGCTGCGGCCGAGCGTGGCGAGGTCCTCGCCCTCGGGCATCGGGGTGGCCCGCTTGGCGATCCGGGTGAGGATGACGGTCTGGCCGACGGTCGGCACCGTCAGTTCGCGCTTGAGCGCGGCCGCCGCGGCGGCGAAGGCGGGCACGCCGGGCACGATCTCGTAGGGCACGCCCGCCGCGTCGAGCCGGCGCATCTGCTCGGCGACGGCGCTGAACACGGACGGGTCGCCGGAGTGCAGCCGGGCCACGTCCTGCCCGGCCTCGTGGGCGGCGACCAGCTCGGCGACGATGCGGTCCAGGTCGAGCTGGGCCGTGTCGACCAGCCGGGCACCGGCCGGGCACTCGTCCAGCAGCTCGCGCGGCACCAGGCTGCCGGCGTACAGGCAGACCTCGGCGCGGGCCAGGATGCGCGCACCGCGCAGGGTGATCAGGTCGGCGGCGCCCGGGCCGGCCCCGATGAAGTAGACGGTCACGAGCTCGCTCCTGGATCGGTCGAAGGTTTGACGGCGGACCACTGGGTGACTGGCATCGCCTGCCGCCAGCCGGTGAAGCCGCCCACGGGCACGGCGTGCGCCACGGCGAGGCGCAGCAGCTCGCCGCCGTGCCGCCGGTACCAGCTGGTCAGCAGGGCCTCGGACTCCAGCGTCACGGTGTTGGCGACCAGCCGGCCGCCCGGCGGCAGCGCCGCCCAGCAGGCGTCCAGTAGACCGGGCGCGGTGAGGCCGCCGCCGATGAACACGGCGTCGGGGGCGGGCAGCCCGGCGAGCGCGTCCGGCGCCGCGCCGGTGACCACCCGCAGCCGGGGCACGCCCAGCGCGGCGGCGTTGCGGCCGATCCGCTCGGCCCGGACGGCGCTCCGCTCGACGGTCACCGCCCGGTTGTCCCGGTGGGCGCGCAGCCACTCGATCGCGATCGAGCCGGAGCCGCCGCCGACGTCCCAGAGCAGCTCGCCGGGGGCGGGCGCGAGGGTGGCCAGGGTGGCGGCGCGCACGTGCCGCTTGGTCAGCTGGCCGTCGCTCTCGTAGGCGTTGTCGGGCAGGCCGGGCACCAGCGAGGTCCGGGGGCCGTCCGCCAGCTCGACGGCGATGACGTTCAGCGGGTCGCCCGCGGGGTGCGGCCAGCCGTCGGCCGGGCCGTCCAGCCGCCGCTCGCCGGGGGAGCCGAGCTGTTCCAGCACGTGCAGCCGGGCGGTGCCGAAGCCGCGTGCGGTGAGCAGCGCGGCGACGGCGGCGGGCGTCCGGGCGTCGGCGCCGAGGACGAGCAACCGGCGGCCGGCGTGCAGGGCGAGCGTCAGGGTGTCCAGGGGGCGGCCGACCAGGCTGACCACCTCGGTGCCCTCCAGCGGCCAGCCGAGCCGGGCGCAGGCGTAGGAGACGGAGGAGGGGTGCGGCAGGACGCGCAGCCGTTCGGCGCCGACGGTCTCGGCGAGGGTGCGGCCGATGCCGAAGAACATCGGGTCGCCGCTGGCGAGCACGGCCACCCGGCGGCCGGCGTGCTCGGCGAGCAGCCCGGGGACGGCCGGGCGCAGCGGGGACGGCCACGGCACCCGTTCGGCGGCCACCTCGGCGGCGGGGAGCAGGGCCAGCTGGCGCGGGCCGCCGATCACCACCTCGGCCGTCCTCAGCGCCGCCCGGGAGGTGGTGGCGAGGCCGGGCCAGCCGTCGGCGCCGATCCCGACGACGGTGATCGGCGGTGGCAGCTCGGGCACCGGGGGCTCCTCGTTCGGCGGGTCGGCGGGTCGGCGGGTCGGCGGGTCGGCGGGTCGGCGGGTCGGCGGGTCTGCGGTCCGTGTTCCACAGCCGGTCGGTCGGCCTGCCGTCGGCGCCGCTCGGCCGACGAAGGCGTGGCCGGGGCAGCCTACCTGGCGGTACACGGCCACCACCCGGTCAGGGTGCACGCCCCGGTGGCCGCGGTCAGTGTCGTCCGGGGGCAGTTCGGCGCGCAACGGAGGGCACCGTGTCCGAGTCGGCGGTTCCGCACACCACCGACACACCGGGACCCGGGTGCCGAGCGACGAGCGCTCGCGCACGGCTGGCCGGACCGGATCCGGACCTCCACCGGCAGGACCTCTGGGAGGCCGTCGAGGGCGGCGACCACCCGTTCTGGACGCCGTACGTCCAGGCCATGCCGTTCGACGGAGCGCCCGGGTACCGGTTCAGGTCCGCGAGGTGCTGGACGACGCGCAGCGGGAGCGGCTGGTGTCCAACATCGTCGGCCACCTGAAGGCCGGCGTCAGCGACCCGGTGCTGGCGCGGGCGGTGCAGTACTGGCGCAATGTCGACAAATCGCTGAGTGACCGGGTCGCCTCCGGGGTGGGCAGCCCTGAGCGGGCCGTCGGCGGGGGCGCGGGACGCCGCGGTGTCCCGCGCCCCCGCGTGCGATCCGGTCCCGGGCCAGGCCTGCCCCGTTCAGCGTTCGGTGCGGCGGGTCCAGTCCCCGGAGGGGATCAGCGCCGGGTGGACCCGCAGACGGGCGGCGACGGCGGGGCCGGCCAGGTAGACCCAGGCGTCCTCGGTGGACCCGGCCACCGTCCGGACGGCCAGCCGCTCGCGCACGTACTCTCCCGTCCCGTCGGCCCGGCAGTCCTCCAGCCGGTCGAGCGCCGCGAGCGCGGCGGCGTACCCGCCGGGGCGCACGGTGACCAGCTCGCCGAGGATCCGCCGGCCCGGTGTGCCGTCCGGCACCGCGTACGGGAAACCCGGGCCGTCGTGCAGCGCGGCACCCTCCAGTACGGCCGGCCGGATGTCCGCGCAGCGCCCGGCCAGGTGCACGGCGTGGTTGCGGCCGCCGGTGCGGAGCGTGCCGTAGACGAAGAACGGCAGGGCGCCGGGCCGGGCGCCCGGCGGGCCGGCCGTCGGCCCGTCGGCTGTCGGCGTGTCGGCTGTCGGTGCGTCGGACAAGGGGCCTCCCGGTGCGTGCTCCCCCGGCCGGGGGAGCGCCCACCGTAGCGCCCGCCCCGCGCGCGCCCCCGGGCGGCGGCGACCGTCTGGTGATACCCACTGGCGCGCGGGTGCGGTGATGCGCTGTCATGACGGTTGACCGCCAGTACCGTCCTAGGGGGACACCCATGACAGCGCCCGTCTCACGCACGCCCGCCAAGGCCCCGGCCGGCAGACCCGCCGACGCCGTCCCCGGTCCGGCCGGCCTGGGAAAGGCGGTCTGGCTGGCGCTCGCCGTGGTGTACGTGGTGTGGGGCTCGACGTATCTGGCGATCCGGATCGCCCTGGAGACGATGCCCTCCTTCCTCTCCGCCGGGGCGCGCTTCCTCGTCGCCGGGCTGCTGCTGGGCGGTTTCGTGCTGTTCCGCGAGGGGTGGGCCGGGCTCCGGCTGGACCGGCGGCAGTTCGGCTCCTCCGCGCTGGTCGGCCTGTTGCTGCTGACCGGCGGCAACGGGCTGGTGGTGCTCGGCGAGAACTCCATCCCGTCGGGGCTGACGGCGCTGCTGGTGGCGGCCGTCCCGCTCTGGATGGTGCTGCTCACGGCGGCCACCGGTGACCGGCCCAAGCCCGTGGAACTGTCCGGGGTGCTGCTCGGGCTGGCCGGGCTCGCGGTGCTCTCCGCGCCCGCGATCGGCGGGGACATCGCACCGGCCGGCGTGATCGCGGTCATCTGCGCCACGCTGACCTGGGCGGCCGGCTCGTTCGCCGCCAAGCGGATCCCGTTGCCGGGCAACGTCTTCGCGGGGAGCGCGTACCAGATGATCGTGGGCGGCCTGGGCAACGTGGTGATCGGACTGGCCCGGGGGGAGCAGCAGGGTCTGGACGTCGGCGCCTTCTCCACCCGGTCCTGGCTGGCGCTCGGCTACCTGGTGGTGGTCGGTTCGCTGGTCGGCTTCACCGCCTACGCCTGGCTGCTGCAGTCCGCGCCGCTGACCCTGGTCGCCACGTACGCGTACGTGAACCCGGTGGTGGCCGTGCTGCTCGGCTCGCTGGTGCTGGCCGAACCGCTGACCGGCCCCACCCTGGTGGGTGGGGCGATCGTGGTGGTCGGTGTCTGTCTGGTGGTCAGCGTCAGCCGGTTGCCGGCGCGGGCACCCCGGACGCCTTCGCGTAGGTGAGGACGAGCACGCCGTTGGCCAGCACCCGGGTGTCGACCAGGGTGAAGGCGTTCGGTGAGAACCCGGCCCGGAAGAGCGGGATGCCGGAGCCGACCGCGACGGGGTTGAGCTTGACGATCAACTCGTCGATCTCGGGCAGCAGTTGACCGGCGAGGTCGCCGCCGCCGCAGAGGTAGATGCCGAGGCCCTCCTCCTGCTTCAGCCGGCGCACCAGGTCGAGCGGCTCCTCCGCGGTGACCTCGACGGCCGGGTCCGGGCTGCTGGTGAGCGAGCGGGAGACCACGATCTGGCGCAGGTGGGCGTAGGGGCTGGAGAGGCCCGCGGCCAGGCCCGGCTCGTAGCTGGCGCGGCCCATCAGGACGGTGTCGAAGCGCTCGTTGGGCGCGTCCGCCAGGCCGAACGCGGCGCGGGCGGGGGTCGGCAGTGCGTCGCCCATCTCGCCGGTCAGGAAGGGGAGGGCCCCGGGGATGTAGGGGTCGAAGAACCCGAAGTCGCCGTCCGGGGCTGCGATGTAACCGTCGAGGGTGGCGGCGACGTAGTAGGTGAGCTTGCGCATTCACGTCCTTGGAGACCCGGTCGAAGGCCCTGCGCCCTCAACCACTCCGGCTATAGTACTCAGTCTGTAGTGGTTGTCCAGATGTTTCTGAAGGAGGATCAGGGCCGTGGTCCAGAACCCCGCTCGCCGTACCGCCCTCACCGACGCCGCCATCGACGTCCTCGCCCGCGAGGGCGCCCGGGGACTCACCTTCCGCGCGGTCGACGTACAGGCGGGCGTCCCCGCCGGCACCGCGTCCAACTACTTCGCCAACCGCGACGACCTGCTCCACCAGACCGCCCGTCACATCCACCACCGGCTCACCCCGGACGCGGCCGTCATCGCCGAGCTGCTGCGGGCCCCGCGCGACCGCGCCCTGGTCACCGCCCTGATGCACGACCTGCTGGGCCGGATCACCGCCGAGCGGGCCGGGTACCTGGCGCTGCTAGAACTGCGGCTGGAGGCCACCCGTCGGCCGGACCTGCGCGCCGAGCTCACCGGCACGATCCGCGAGCAACTGGAGGCGAACATCGCCTACCACGTGGGCGAGGGCCTCCCGGGCGACCGTGAGACGGTCGTCGTCCTCTACCTCGCGATGACCGGGCTGCTGGTCGAACACCTCACCCTTCCCGAGGTGCTGGGCGCCGACGGCCTCGCCGCGCTGGTCGGGACGATGGTCGAGCGGATCGTGCCGAGCGCCTAGCGGGAGCGGGCGGGCCGCCGCTCGGCGTCCCGTCGCTGCTCGCACTCCTGGAGACCTGCTGGCGACCTTCCGTCGACGCCGAGAGGGGTGGCGGCGGCGCCCCGCCGCCCGCTCAGTCGGCGGGGCCGTCGGCCCAGGTGACGAGCAGGGCGCTGAGGGCGACCCCCGGCCCGAGGCCGAAGACCAGGCCCCGCGCACCGGCGGCCGGGGGCGTCCGGTGGGTCCGGGCCAGGACGGAGAAGACCGTCGCCCCGCCCAGGTTGCCCTCCTCGGCGAGCACCGCCTTGGAGTGCCGGAGGAAGTCCTCGTCCACGCCGAGCAGCGTACCGAGCCGGTCGAGGATCGCGGGGCCGCCCGGGTGCAGCACACCGAAGTCGAGCTCCCGGGCGTCGTGCCGGTTCAGCCAGTCGAGCAGGGCCGGCCCCAGGTCGGTGACCGAGCGGAGCGAGGCTCGGGTGGAGGCGAAGTGGTCGCCGCGGTCGTCGGTCAGCTTGCGGTACCGGTCGGTGGACCCCGGCACGGTGTACTCGAAGCGGTGGCCGAGGCGCAGCCCGGGCGTGCGCCGCTCGCCCGTGACGACGGCCGCGCCGACGAGGTCCCCCCAGAGCCCCTTGTAGATCTGGTCCTCGATCGACGTCCGGCTGTCCTGGTAGAGCGAGGAGAGCGACTCGCCCGCGACCACCAGGACGACGCCGCCCGGGTTTCCGGCCAGGTACTCCTGGGCCGCGATCAGGACGTGCGCGCCGCCCGCGCAGGCCAGCTGCGTCATCGGCCGGCGGCTGATGTCCGGGCGGAGCCCGAGCCGCTGCTGGAGCAGGATGTCCAGCCCCGGCACCCCGTCACCGGTGGCACTGCTGACGACGACGCAGTCGACGTCCGCGGTGCCCGCCCTCGCGTTCGCCAGCGCCTCGCGGGCGGCGCTCTCGGCGGCGGCCAGCAGGTCGGCCATGGTGGTGGTCTTGCGCTCGGCGGCGGTGCGGTCGGGCGAGGTGACGACCTCGTACGGCTGGAAGTACCGGCGGGTGCCGGGCAGGTTGCTCAGGGCCATCCGTACCGTCTGGGCCTGCCGGGGCGAGTAGCCGGGATTGCGGGCGAGGATGTCGTCGCGTATCCGTTCGGCGCGGACGAGGTGGGGGCCCGCGACCACGGCCGGTCGGCCGACGTACGCGGTGGTCGGGGTAGGCATGTCGCGGCGTCCTCGGAGCGTCCGTACCGCACCCGGGCGGGTGCGGCAGTCGGCACCCGTGCGGTGGCCGTACGGAGCGCGTCGACACGCTGTGACGCACCGTGACACTCACGGGATCCCCCCACCGGATACTGACGTCCCCACGCTACCTGTCCCGCTCCGGGATTTCCGCCGGATGGTGGGCCTGATGGGGGCCGGGTGACCGTGGGTGGGCACGGTACGGCCCCGGGCGGAGCACCGCCGCGACTACGCAGAGTCGCTGTCGTGGGGTGGGTCTCGGTGCACGGGACGGTCGGGGGCCCCGTGCACCGGGCCGGCTCAGCCGGCGTTCCCCAGCGCGGCCTCGCAGAGTCGCTCCGCCAGTTCACCGAAGGCAGTGCCCAGTTCCTCGTCCGCGATCCCGCTCGCATAGGCCTGGAAGGCGAGCGCCGCCTGGGCCTGGACGGCCGGCGTGGCGTAGCCCGGGTCGATCGGGAACGGCTCGCCGGGCGGCCAGGGGAGCGGCCAGTGCCGCGGCCACGGCAGCCGCCGGTCCGGCGGGGTCGGGCACCAGTCGTCCCCCACCTCGGTGAGGATGCCGCCCGGGTCTGCGCCGGACAGCCGGGCGGTGATGGCCGCGTTGGCCACCGCGTTGACCGTCCCGGCGACGGCCAGCCGCAGCTCGGTGGCGCCGGGCGGAAGCGGTTGGGGGTTGAGCCCGGCCTGCCCGCCGCCGTGCGCGGCCAGGTGGACGTGGCGGGTGGGCCCCAGGACGGGCAGGTGCGGGCGGATGCCGTCCAGGGCCTCGGGGTGGAGCCGGCCCAACAGCTGGAGCAGGGTGGCGGATTGGCTGACGAGGGTCATCGGGAACCCCTTCCGGGGTGACGGGGGTCGCTGCCGGTAGCCGATCGTATGCGGATCGTGCCGCCGGGCGGCCGCCGACACACCCTCAGTGCGCGGCGGCGAGCAGCTCCCGGGTGTAGTCGGTGTGCGGGGCGGCGAACAGCCGGTCGCGGTCGGCCGATTCGACCAGTCGGCCGCCGTGCATCACCGCGACGCGGTCGCAGAAGTGCCGCACCACGGCGAGGTCGTGCGAGACGAAGAGGAAGGCGACGCCCAGGCGTTCGCGCAGCTCCATCAGCAGGTTGAGCACCTGGGCGCGGACCGAGACGTCCAGCGCGGAGACCGGTTCGTCGGCGATGATCAGGCGCGGTTCGGGCGCGAGTGCCCGGGCGATGCCGATCCGCTGGCGCTGGCCGCCGGAGAACTCGTGCGGATAGCGGTTCAGGTGGCCGGCCGCCAGCCCGACCTGCTCCAGCAACTCGGCGGACCGCTCGCGCCGTTCGGCGGGGCCGAGGGCGGTGTGCAGGCGCAGCGGCGTGTCCAGGGTCTGGGCGACGGTGCGGCGCGGGTTGAGCGAGGCGTACGGATCCTGGAAGACCAGCTGGATCTCGCGGGCGAGCCGGCGGCGCAGCGCCCGGTCGGGGGCGGTGACGTCGATCCCGTCGTAGCGCACCCGGCCGGCGGTCACCGGCTGCAGGCCGGCCAGCACGCGTGAGGTGGTGGACTTTCCGGAGCCGGACTCGCCGACCAGCCCGAGCGTCTCACCGGGCGCGATCCGCAGGCTCACGCCCTCCACCGCGCGGACGGGTTCGCCGCGCCGGCCGGTGGGGCGCCGCCGCCCGGGGAAGTGCACGGCGAGCTCCTCGACCTCCACCAGCGGGCGGTCGGGGGCGGCGCCCGCCCGTGGCGCGAAGGTGAAGGACGGCGACGGTTCGTCGACGGTGGCCAGCGGTGTGCCCGGCACGGTGTCCGCGGTCAGCGCCGCGCCCACCAGGGCCCGGGTGTAGGGCTGTCGCGGCGCCGCCAGCAGCTCGGCGGTCGGCGCGGACTCGACCTGCCGGCCGTCGCGCAGCACCAGTGTGCGGTCGGTCGTCCCGGCCACCACGCCGAGGTCGTGGCTGACCAGCAGCACCGCGGTGCCGTGCTCGCGCTGCAACTCGCCCAGCAGGTCGAGGACCTGCCGCTGGACGCGGGCGTCCAGCGCGGTGGTCGGCTCGTCGGCGATCAGCACGTCGGGGTCGTTCATCAGTGCCATGGCGATCATCACCCGCTGGCGCATGCCGCCCGAGAACCGGTGCGGGTGGTCGCCGGCCCGGGCGGCCGGGATGCCGACCCGGTCCAGCATGGCGACGGCCCGCCGCCGGGTCTCGGCACGGCCGGCGCCCGGGTGGTGCAGCCGGTACATCTCGGCCAGCTGCGCACCCACGCCGTGGAACGGACTGAGCGAGGTGAGCGCGTCCTGGAAGACCAGGGCGACCCGGCCGCCGCGCACCTCGCGCAGCACGGACTCACCGGCGCCGACCAGCTCCCGGCCGGCGAGCCGGATCGAGCCGGTGACGGTGGTGGTGCGCGGGTCGTGCAGGCCGAGCACGGCCAGGCCGGTCGCGGACTTGCCGGAGCCGGACTCGCCGACCAGGCCGAGGACTTCACCCCGGGCGAGGTCGAAGGAGAGGCTGCGGACGGCGTGCACGGGAGCGCCGCCGCGCGGGTCGGCGAAGGCGACGGAGAGGTCGCGGACGCTCAGCACCGCTTCGGTGGAGGGGGTCATCGGTACTCCAGAGGGGTCAGCTGAGACGGATGCGGGGATCGAGCCAGGCCACCGCGAGGTCGGCCAGGGCGACGAACAGCACCACGAAGCAGGCGGCGAGCAGGACGGCGCCGACCACGGCCGGCAGGTCCTGCCCGGAGACGGCCTCGGCGGCGAAGGTGCCCACGCCGTTCAGCCCGAACACCGTCTCGGTGATCACCGCGCCGCCGAGCAGCGCGCCGGCCTCCAGCCCGAGCAGCTGCACCAGCGGACCGGCGGCGCCGCGCGAGGTGTACTTGAGGTGGGTGCGCACCCGGCCGAGGCCCTTGCCGCGCGCGGTGCGGACGTACTCCTCGTTCATCGTCTCCAGCAGCTGGGAGCGCGAGAGCCGGGCGAAGACGGCCGAGTTGACGAAGCCGAGGACGAGCCAGGGCAGCAGCATGCCGCCCGCCCAGGCGGCCGGGTCCTCGGCCGGCGGGGTGTAGGAGGGCAGCGGCAGCAGGCCGGTCGAGTAGACCAGCGCCCACTGGGCGACGTACCCGAGGAAGTAGATCTGCACGCTGGCGCCGACCAGGGTGAAGCCGGAGAGCAGCCGGTCCGTCCTGGTCCCGTGGCGCAGGGCGGAGACGAAGCCGGTGCCGAGCCCGAACAGCACCAGGACGGCGAGCGCGCCGGCGGTGAGCGAGAAGGTCACCGGCAGGTGGTCGACCAGGGCCTCGGTGACGGGCTGGTGGAGCCGGTAGGAGTAACCGAGGCAGGGTGCGTCGCAGTGGATGACCGAGCCGTCGACGTCCGCGATGTCCCGTCCGGCCACGACTCCGGCGAGGTAGTCGGTGTACTGGGTGAGCAGCGGCTGGTCCAGGCCCATGCTCTGGCGGACGGCCGCGACCTGGCCGGAGTCGCAGCGCGGGCCGCAGGCCGCGCGGGCCGGGTCGGCGGGGGCGGCGTAGAAGAGGGCGAAGGCGGCGGCGGAGACCGCGACCAGGACGGCGAGGGCCTGGAGGGTCCGCCGCAGGGCGAAGGAGAGCATGGCCGGTCCGGGGTCGAGGGGGGACGGGGTCGAGGGGCACGGCGGGGGCGGTCTGGGCCGGGCGGCCCGGCCCGTGGCACGGGCCGGGCCCCCGGGACGGCCCCGGGGCCGGGCGGGTCAGGACTTGAGGTAGAGCCAGGCCAGCCCGACCGAGCCGTAGATCGGGTGGACGAACGCCCCGCCGACGTTGCTGCCGCGCAGCTGGTTCACGGCCGGGTAGGCGAAGGGCAGCACCGGTACGTCCTTCATCACCGTCTGCTCCAGCGCGTACAGCTCCTTGGCCTTGGCGCGCGGCTCGCCGATCTGGTTGATCCGGTCGATCTCCCTGTCCACCTCGGCGTTGCGGTAGCGGGCGGAGTTGAGGTCGCCGTTGGCCCGGCCGTCGAAGGAGAACGGGACCAGCGTGGAGGGGGTCGGCCAGTCGACCGAGCTGGTCTCCTCGAACAGGTCGTACGGGGAGTCGGCGCGGTGCGCCTCGTCCAGCAGCGCCTTGGGGTCGACCGGCTTCGGCACGATGGTGATGCCGGCCTTGGCGAAGCCCTCCACCAGCACCTGGGCGACCCGCTGCCCGTTCGGCGTGGAGGCGTAGGCGTAGGTCAGCGCGGCCGGCGGCTGCTTGGCCCGGGCGAGCGCCTGCTTGGCGGCCTCCGGGTCGCCCTCCGGCTTGGCCGGGTACAGGTCGTACTTCTGCCAGTCGACCAGGGCGGGGGAGCTGAGCGTGGTGGCCAGCTCGCCGACCCGGGAGCCGCCCTGGACCTGGCGCGCCTGCTGGCGCGGGTAGGCCAGGTGCAGGGCCTTGCGGACCTCGACGTCCGGCACCCGCTCGTTGTTGATCACGAGCTGGGTGACGAAGGCGCCCTGGCGGCCGGAGACCACCAGCTCCTTGGCCTTCGGGTCGGTGTCCACGTTCTGGTAGAGCTCGGGGGAGAGCTGGGTCGCCACCGTGGTGGCGTCGGCGCCGCCGTCCCGGCCGGAGAGGATCTCCTGGTTGATGTTGAGCGCCTCCTTGCCGAAGGTGAAGACGAACCTCTCCGGGTACTGCGAGCGGATCGGGTCGGTCTCCGCCTTCCAGTGCGGATTGCGCTCCAGCACCAGCCGGGTGTTCTGGACGTGCTCGGCGATCCGGTACGGGCCGCTGGCGAACGGCAGCCGGTCGTAGTCCGTGCCGGTGTCCTTGTCCCTGCGCACCGGCGAGGAGGAGGACTGCGCGGCCATGTACGGCACGTCGGCCTGCGGCTGCGGGAAGTGCAGGACGAGGGTGCGGTCGTCCGGGGTCTCGATCGCGGCGAGGTCGCCGTCCTGCGGGCCGGCGTACTTCTTGCGCGCGTCGTCGTAGCTGGCCTCGCCGGTGAGCCACTGCGGCCAGTACGGCGGGCCGACCTCGTAGCCCTTGCCGAAGGAGCGCTCGATGCCGTACTTGACCTGCTGGGAGGTGATCGGCTGCCCGTCCTCCCAGGCCACGCCCTCCTTCAGCCGGTACGTCCAGGTGCGGCCGCCGTCGGCCGGGGTCCCGGTGTCGGTGGCGAGGTCGCCGACCAGCCTGGCCTTGCCGTCCACCACCTGGTACTGGGTCAGCTGGCGGCCCCAGAGCAGCGAGGTGTTGTACGCGGCGCCGGCGTAGACCTTCTGCGGGTCGAGGTGGCGGAAGTCGGTGGTGTTGTAGACGTTCACGGTGCCGCCCGGGCGGGCGCCGGGGACGGCGGGGGCCGGGCCGGCGCTCTCCTTCTCGGTGCCGAGCGCGGCGGTCAGCGGCGAGGACTCCCGGGCGGTGGCCCCGGCGCCGGTACCCGGGGTGGAGCCCGCGCCGGCCGAGCAGGAGGTCGCCAGCACCGCGGTGGCGACGACGGCGAGGGACGGTTTGATCCAGCGCATGGCGGAACTCTCCTTGCCCCGGAGACGGGGCGATCGGGTGAAGAGGGAGGGAGGAGGGGAAGGCGGCGCTCAGCGCGCGGCGCGCGGGTCGAGCGCGTCCCGGACGGCGTCGCCGAGCAGGTTGAAGGCGAGCACGAAGAGCAGCAGTGCCACGCCGGGGAAGAACATGTAGGTGGGGTCGGCCTGGAAGACCTCGGAGCCCCGCGCGATCATCCGGCCCCAGTCCGGGACGGGCTCGTTGATGCCCACGCCGAGGAAGGACAGCACCGCCTCGGAGGCGACGAACGTCGGCACCGCCATCGTGGCGTGCACCAGGAGCTGCGCCCGGACATTCGGCAGGAGTTCGCGGAACACGATATGGAATCCGCTCGCCCCGAGCGCCCGGGCGGACTGCACGAAATCCCTTTCCCGAAGTGACCGGACGGCGGCCCGGAGGGAAAGCGCGAGCGGAATCCAGCCGAACGCGGAGAAGACCAGGATCAGCACCAGGAACTGCATCCACTCGGGTTCGGCGGTGTCCGGGTCGACCAGCCGGGACTGGATGACGGGGCTGAGCGCGAGCAGCAGGAGCAGGGTCGGAAAGGCCAGCAGCACGTTGGAGAGGAAACCGAAGAGCCGGTCCGTGATCCCGCCGAGGTAGCCCACCGCGACGCCGGCCAGTACCCCGAGCGTGGTGGTGACGGCGGCCGAGGCGAAGGCGATCAGCAGTGAGGTGCGGATGCCGTAGAGCAGCTGGGTGAGGACGTCGCGGCCGAGCCCGGGCTCCAGGCCGAACCAGAAGTCGGCCGAGATGCCGCCGTTCGGCGCCATCGGCAGTCCGCCGTCGCTGAGCAGGCCGGGAGTGTTCTGGCCGTAGTGCTCGACCGGGTTCCTGCCGTAGAGGGTGGCGATCAGCGGGGCGGCGAGCGCGAGCAGCAGGAAGACCACGACGACCGCGAGCGCGGTGGCCGCGACCCGGTCGCGGCGGATCCGGCGCAGCAGGCCCTGCGGGGCCCGCGCGGCGGCGGGCGCCGTCCCGGCGGACGGCTCTGCGACTGTCTCGACCACTGCCATGAGAGGCGTACTCCCCGAATTCTCCGCCGCCCCGTGGGTGAGGGTGCGCTGGTGTGCATGTGACGGCCGGCCTGCGGGGGTTTCCCGGCGGCCTGCCGAACGCCATCAGATCGGACGCCGCCGGATTTCCGCAAATCATTCCCGGCGGAGTTCGGGTGCAATGTTTCGGGAATTGTGACGGCTTCATTCCGCCGCAATACTGCCGTTGCAGAAGAACGGTCATACCGGGGCAAAGGAGGCGGCCCGTCCCGCATTCTGAGATCTCCGCCACAGCGGCCGGGGCATTGGTACGATCCCGGTGAGCCGCGACTGGCGCGCACGGATGGAACCGACCATCGGGAAGCGGCTCCGTGCACCCGCACGCCAAGTTGCCGAGCGCCTGGGCCGTCCGTACTCGTCCACCCGTCACGAGGAGACCGCCTTGGCCACCCCCGTCAGCCCTGCCGCGCCCGACGCCGCCGCACCGCACACCGCCGCGAGTGCCACCGCCAACACCGCCTTCCGCAGTGCCCTCGACGTCGTCCGCGAGGTGGAGCCGAGGATCGCCGCCGCCATCGGCCGGGAGATCGACGACCAGCGCGCCTCGCTCAAGCTGATCGCCAGCGAGAACTACGCCTCCCCGGCCGTCCTGCTCGCCATGGGCAACTGGCTCAGCGACAAGTACGCCGAGGGCACCGCCGGCCGCCGCTTCTACGCCGGCTGCCGCAACGTCGACACGGTCGAGACGATCGCCGCCGAGCACGCCCGCGCGCTCTTCGGCGCGGACCACGCCTACGTCCAGCCGCACTCCGGCATCGACGCCAACCTGACCGCCTTCTGGGCCGTCCTCTCCCAGCGCGTCGAGAGCCCCGCCCTGGAGCGCGCCGAGGTCCGCAACGTCAACGACCTCACCGAGCAGGACTGGGCCGAGCTGCGCCACGAGCTGGGCAACCAGCGGATGCTCGGCATGTCCCTGGACACCGGCGGCCACCTCACGCACGGCTTCCGGCCGAACATCTCCGGCAAGATGTTCGAGCAGCGCAGCTACGGCACCGACCCGGTCACCGGCCTGATCGACTACGACGCGCTGCGGGCCACCGCCCGCGAGTTCCGCCCGCTGATCCTGGTGGCCGGCTACTCCGCCTACCCGCGACTGGTGAACTTCCGCGTCATGCGCGAGATCGCCGACGAGGTCGGCGCGACCCTGATGGTCGACATGGCGCACTTCGCCGGCCTGGTCGCGGGCAAGGTGCTCACCGGCGACCACGATCCCGTCCCGCACGCCCACATCGTCACCACCACCACCCACAAGTCGCTGCGCGGTCCGCGCGGCGGCATGGTGCTCTGCACCGCCGAGCTGGCCGAGCACGTCGACCGCGGCTGCCCGCTGGTCCTCGGCGGCCCGCTCTCGCACGTGATGGCCGCCAAGGCGGTCGCCTTCGCCGAGGCCCTCCGCCCCGAGTTCCGCACGTACGCCCGCGGCGTCGTCGACAACGCGCGGGCCCTCGCCGAGGGCCTGCTGCGCCGGGGCGGCACGCTGGTCACCGGCGGCACGGACAACCACCTGGTGCTCGCCGACGTCTCCGGCTACGGCCTGACCGGCCGGCAGGCCGAGGCGGCGCTGCTGGACTCCGGCATCGTCACCAACCGCAACTCCGTCCCGCAGGACCGCAACGGCGCCTGGTACACCTCCGGCGTCCGGCTCGGCACCCCCGCGCTGACCACCCGGGGCCTGGGCACCGCCGAGATGGACGAGATCGCCGCCCTGATCGACACCGTCCTGCGCGCCACCACTCCCGTCGCGACCTCCGCCGGCGCGCGGTCCAAGGCCCAGTACACCCTGGACGACGCGGTCCGCGAGGGCGTCGCCAAGCGCGCCGCCGACCTGCTGGCGGGCTTCCCCCTCTACCCGGGCGTCGACCTGGTCTGAGACCCGCGCGGCCCGGCCCCCGCGGGGGCCGGGCCGCGTGCCGGCGTGCTCAGTACTGCAGCGACTTGAGCTGCAGGAACTCCTCCAGGCCGGGGCGGCCCAGCTCGCGGCCGAGGCCCGAGTTCTTGTAGCCGCCGAACGGGGCGAGCGGGTTGAAGCGACCGCCGTTGAGGTCGACCTGGCCGGTGTCGAGGCGGCGGGCGAAGGCGGCGGCGGTGTCGGTGTCCGCCGCCCAGACGCCGCCGGCCAGGCCGTACTGGGTGCCGTTGGCGAGTTCGGCGGCGTGGTCCTCGTCGCGGTAGGCGAGGACGGCCAGCACCGGGCCGAAGACCTCCTCCTGGGCGACCGTCATGTCATTGGTGACGTCGGCGAGGACGGTCGGCCGGACGTAGAAGCCGGTGTCCAGACCGGCCGGGGCGTCCGGCCCGCCGACGACCAGCCGGGCGCCCTCGGCGAGCGCGCCGGTGATGTAGCCGCGCACCCGCTCCCGCTGCCGGGCGCTGACCACCGGGCCGATCCGGGTCCGCGGATCGGCCGGATCGCCCGGGAGGTACTTGGCGGCGGCCTTCGCGGCGAGTCCGACCGCCTCCTCGTACTGGTCCTGGTGCACCAGCAGCCTGGTCCAGGCGCTGCACGTCTGCCCGGAGTTGGCGAACACGTTGGCGACGTTGACGTTGACCGCCCGGGCCAGGTCGGCGCCGGGCAGCACCACGTTGGCCGACTTCCCGCCCAGCTCCAGCGCGACCCGCTTGATGCCCCGACCGGCGGTCTCGGCGACGGTCCGGCCCACGGCGGTGGAGCCGGTGAACGAGACCACGTCCACCTCCGGGTGCCCGACCAGGGCCGCGCCCGCCACCGCGCCGGTGCCGGTGACCAGGTTGAACACCCCGGCGGGGAACCCCGCTTCGTGGACCAGCCGCGCGAACAGCCGGGCGACCAGCGGGGCGTCCTCGGCGGGCTTGAGCACCACCGGGCAGCCGGCCGCCAGGGCCGGTACGACCTTGGCCACGATCTGGTGCAGCGGGTAGTTCCACGGCGTGATCGCCGCGACCACCCCGGCCGGCTCGGCGAGCACCACCGAGTTCCCGATCCGCTCCTCGAAGGGGTACTCGGCGAGCAGCGCGAGGTAGGAACCGGCCACGGCCAGCGGCAGGCCGGCGTGCACGGCGGTCGCGAAGCCGACCGGCGCGCCCAGCTCGGCGACCACCGTGTCGGCTATCTCCTCCTGGCACCCGGCCAGGCCGTCCCGCAGCCGGGTGAGCAGCGCCAGCCGCTCCGCGCGGGAGGTGGCGGCCCAACTCCGGGCCGCCCGGCGGGCGGCGGCCGCGGCAGCGGCGACGTCGGCCGTGCCGCCGGCGGGGACGGTGGCGAGCACCTGTTCGGTCGCCGGGTTCAGTACCGTGATCGACCCGGCGTCCAGCGAGGGCCGCCATTCGCCGTCGATGTACTGGTCGCCGTACTGGGTGCCCTGCTCCGCGTCCTGCTGCACCGGGTGGTCCTCTCATCGGATCGTCCGCCCGAGGAGCCGCGCGGGGCCGCCGCTGGGGGCCGCCGGAGGTCGCTCGGGGGTCGCTGGGGGTCGCTGGCCAAAGGGCCAGTCAAGGCCGCCCGGGCAGCCCGGCGCAAGAGCCGGCCCCCTGTGCTGCCCGGCCTCCTAGCCCTCCGGCCCCTACCGCCCCGGGGATGGTGACAAAACGGGCACGCGAGCGGCAGTATGGACGAACCGGTCCTCCCGGGCCGCCGTCCCGCCGAGTGCTCACAAACGCGCACCGGACGAAAACGTCCGTGCGACATCTCCTCAACTCCGGACAGCGGACGGTAGATTGCGGCGCACTCCGGTGTGCGTCACTACCGTGGGCAGCGGGTTCGAACGGCGTCCGCCCACGCCGGTCCGCAGGCTGCTCCGGAAGGCCGGGCGGTGACGTCCGTCACCGGCCCGCGCACCCGTGCGGCGGGCGGGTCCGCGCCGGAGGTCGTTCCCAGTGGTCGTCCGCACCGTGTGAGGAGCAACTTCGTGACCGACGCCGCGCTGAGCGCCGAGCAGTACCGGCCCACCGAGCCGGGCCGGCTCGACGACGTCCCCGGCTGGTTCTGGGACCACGACCGCCACCTCTTCGAGTGGTTCCTCGACCGCCAGGAGAAGGCGGGCGTCACCGGGGACCTGCTGGAGATGGGCGCCTACCTGGGGCGCAGCGCGATCGTGATCGGCGACCACCGGCAGCCCACCGAGACCTTCACGGTCTGCGACCTCTTCGACTCGGACGCCCCGGACGACGAGAACGCCGCCGAGATGTCCATGTCCTACCGGAAGTCGCTCACCCGGAAGGCGTTCGAGTCCAACTACCTGTCCTTCCACGACGCACTGCCCGAGATCATCCAGGCGCCCACCTCGGCACTGGCCGACGGCCGCCTCCCGGCCGGCGCGTTCCGCTTCGTCCACATCGACGCCTCGCACCTCTACGAGCACGTGGTGGACGACCTCCGGGTGGCCCGGGCAGCGCTCCAGCCGGAGGGCGTGGTGGTCCTGGACGACTACCGCTCCGCGCACACCCCGGGCGTCGCCGCCGCCACCTGGGAGGCGGTGTTCAACGGGGGCCTCACCCCGATCGTGCTGAGCGAGAGCAAGTTCTACGGCACCTGGGGCGATCCGGAGCCCGCCCGGCGCGCCCTGCTGGACCGGACCGGGCTGGCCGAGGGCGTCCAGCTCGCCGTCGAGCACCTGAACGGCCAGCGGGTGGTCCGGGTCGGCGGCAGCTCCCACGGCATCGCCCCGTTCCGCCCCTCGCGCCACCACGACCGGCTGGCCGCCGAGGCCGCCCGCCGGGAGGCGGAACGGGCGGAGGCGGAGGCCCTGCGCGCCCAGCAGGAGGCCGACGTCGACCTCGCCGTCCGCCGCGCCCGCGCCGCCGAACGCCGCCGCCCCGCCAACGTCGCCAAACGCGTCGCGGGCGACCTCCTCCCCCCGGTCCTCACCGCCGCCATCCGCCGCGCCCGCCGCGGCTGACCACCCCGGCGCACGCGTCCGCACCACGCCGAAGGGGCGTGCCGGCGGGTCGGCACGCCCCTTCGGCGTGGTGCGGCGGGTCGGTCAGACCCGGGAGGCCTCGCCGGTCTGGCGGGGCAGGGTGGCCGCGGGGCCGGCGGCATCGGCGGCATCGGCGGCGGCCGTCTCGGCCAGTTCCCGCTTGACGGCGGCCAGCGAGGGGTTGGCCCAGGCGCTGGCCACCCCCCAGCGGTAGAAGGCGAGACCGATCAGGGCGACGATCAGCAGGTCCCAGCCCTCGGGGAGGTAGCCCCGGCCGCCGAAGTCGGCGCTGCCGGCCCAGGAGACGGCGGCCATCACGAACAGGTAGGCGATCATCCAGGCGCCGGCCTTGAGGTGCGGCTTGAGCTCGGCCCACGGCTTGCGCAGCTCGTACCAGGCCCAGATCGGCAGGCCGGCGGCCATCAGCAGGATGACCTTGCCGGTCAGCGGCCAGCGGGCCCAGTAGAGCACCAGCGAGCCGAAGACCATCGCCACCGGGGCGATCACCGGCATCGCGCGCAGCCGGACCGGTCGCGGCAGTTCGGGGGCGAGGCGGCGCAGCGCCATCACCGCGACCGGGCCGGTGACGTACGAGATCACGGTGGCGACCGAGACGATCTCGGCGAGCGAGCCCCAGCCGCGGAAGACCGCCAGGAAGAGGAAGGCGATCAGCAGGTTGAGCAGCAGGGCCGGGCGCGGGATGCCGGTCCTGGGGTCGACCCGGCCGAAGATCCTGGGCAGGTGGCCGTTCTCCTGCACGCCGTGGATCATGCGCGAGGTGGTGGCGGCGTAGATCATGCCGGTGCCGCTGGGGGAGACGAAGGCGTCCGCGTACAGCAGCAGCGCGAGCCAGTTGAGGCCCCAGGCGATCGACAGGTCGGCCAGCGGCGAGGTGTAGCCGAGCCCGCTCCAGCCGTTGCTGAGGTCCGCCGTCGGGACGGCGCCGAGGAAGGCCACCTGCAGCGCGACGTAGATCACCAGGGCGATCAGGATCGAGCCGATCACGGCCTTGGGCAGCGACTTACCGGGGTCGCGGGCCTCGCCGGCCAGGTTCAGCGGGGACTGGAACCCGTTGAAGGCCCAGACGATGCCGGAGACGGCGACCGCCGTGAACACCGCGCTCCAGCCGTTCGGCGCGAAGCCGCCGTGGTCCGTGAAGTGGGCGGTGTCGAAGTGCGCCAGCAGCAGGGCGCCCGCGGTCAGCGTCGGCACGACCACCTTGAACACGGTGATCGCGGTGTTGGTCTTGGCGAACAGCGTGATCGCGAACCAGTTCAGCGCGAAGTAGCCGACCAGCAGCACGCTCGCCACGGCGACCCCGCTGACCGATAGCTCCTCGCCGTCGAACAGGCCCTTCGCCCACCCGAAGTGCCAGGAGCTCATGTACTGCACCGAGGCGGTGGCCTCGCCGGGGATCACCGAGACGATGGCGATCCAGTTGGCCCAGGCCGCCAGGTACCCGGCGAGCGAGCCGTGCGAGTACTGCCCGTACCGCACCATCCCGCCGGCCTTGGGGAACATCGACCCGAGCTCGCTGTAGGTCAGCGCGATGGTGAGCGCGACCGCGGCGCCGATCACCCAGGCGACGATCGAGGCCGGTCCGGCGAGCCGGGCGGCCCGCTCGGCACCGAAGAGCCAGCCGGAGCCGATGATCGAGCCGAGGCCCACGGCGGTGAGGCTGATGGTGCCGAGCGAACGGCGGTAGTGCTGATGGGAAGCCGTCGTCGACTCAGGCGCGCTCAACGTATCGGTCCTCTGTCTCCTGGGGTTCCGGACAAACGCACAGCAGACTATGGTGCGAAATGGGACGAAAACCTCAGATGAAGCTCAGATCATCCGATTGTTGCCATCTCGTGTCCGAAGATCGGACACGTACGGACCCCGGGCGGCCTTGATCCGCAGTGCCCCCTGTGCTCCCTGTGCCCCCTGTGTCCCTGTGCACCCGCCCGTGCCGCCCCATTCCCGCAGAGCCGCCGGCGCAGGCTCCCGCCGACCCGTCCGGGCAAAAAGAAATTCCCCGCAGGAACTCTTTCGAGTTCCTGCGGGGAATTGTTCTGGTGTCCGAGGGGGGACTTGAACCCCCACGCCCGATAAAGGGCACTAGCACCTCAAGCTAGCGCGTCTGCCATTCCGCCACCCGGACAGGGTGTGTGCTTCGGGGGCTTTCTGCTCGCCCCCTCGGCGACAGAGAGAACATTACCAGGGTTCTGGAGTGCTTCTCACCTGCGTTTCCCCGGGTGGGGACCACCGGGGTGGCGGGGATGGGTCGCAGGACTGAGCGAAGCGGTGGTTCAGGGGCGGGAAGCGGTCGGACTGTGACCGGCGGGCGGTCGGGAACGGGCGGGAGTGGTCCGACACGGGCAAGTTGTCGACGGTGCGGCCGTGCCGGGGGCGGCTCTCCTAGCCTCTGTGGACCGAGGGCGCCATGAGCGGAACGCCTGATTCCCGGGGTCGCGGACGAAGGGCGGCTGGACGTGGAGCAGATCAGCGGGGCGGCGGAGGCCGAGCCCAGACGTGTGGCGTCCGGATGCCCGGCATCCGGACGCGCCGGGAGCGGGCCGGCCGAAGGGGTGTGGCGGTTCCCGGTGCCGGCGGTGGAGGCCTCGGTGCCGCGGACCAGGCACGCGGTGCGGGACCGGCTGCTGGCCCAGGGGATGGCGGGGGTGCGCTACCAGGAGCTGGTGGACGACCTGCTGCTGATCGTCTCGGAGCTGGTGGGCAACGCCGTGACGCACGCCGCCGAGCTGTCGCCGGAGGTGACCACCGAACTCGTGGTCGGAGCGGGCTGGGTCCGGGTGTCGGTCGAGGACGGCGACCCGTACCGGCCGAAGGCCCTGGAGAGCGACGCCGGGCGGACCGGCGGGCGGGGGCTGCTGCTGGTGAAGAGCGTCACCCTGCAGGCGGGCGGGGTCTGCGACGTGGAGCGGACGGGGGAGGGCGGCAAAGTGGTCTGGGCCTCGCTGCCCATCCCCCGGGAGGACGCGCGGTAGCGGGTGGTCCTACCAGTCCCGGCCGGCGATCTCGCGGATGCCGGGCAGCGCGGCCTCGAAGACGGTCCGGAACCACACCGAGAACGGCCGCTCCTCCTGGAGCTCGCGCAGCTCCTGCGCGGACACGAAGGCGAAGTCGTCCACCTCGTCCGGGTCGGGCACGACGTCGGCGGTGACCAGGCCGACGAACAGGTGGTTCCACTCCCGCTCGATCAGGCCGGAGGCCTCGTCCGGCAGGTCGTACCGGACGGTGCCGGCCTCGCAGAGGAGCGCGGGGGCGACGCCCAGCTCCTCGGCGGTGCGCCGGGCCGCGGCGACGAACGGCGGCTCGTCGGGGTACGGGTGGCCGCAGCAGGTGTTCGACCAGACGCCGGGGGAGTGGTACTTGCCGAGGGCCCGGCGCTGGAGCAGGAGCCGTCCCTGGCGGTCGAAGAGGAACACCGAGAACGCCCGGTGCAGTCGGCCCGGCTGCTGGTGGGCCCAGTGCTTCTCGGCGGTGCCGATCGTGACGCCCTCGTCGTCGACGAGCTCCAGCAGGATCTCGGTGCCGGCGGGCGCTCCGGCCGCGGCTCGGGGGTCGGCCGTCACGTCGGTCTCCACGTCGAGACCGGTGTCGATCTCCGAGGTGAAGTGCGTCGGGCTGGTCGGCGGACTCTGGGGCATGAGGCCTCTTTCGGGGGCAATGGGAGCACCGGTGGCGTCGTGCCCCAGTCTGCCGTACGGGTGGCGGTCCGCAGGCGTCCCACACACAACAGGGCGGATCATGACCGTTCCCGCACCATTCCCGGTATCGGAATGGGCGACGGATTAGCAGAGGCGTTCGGAACGCGTTCGGCGCCCGTTCGATTCCGACGGCGTGCGGACGGTGAACGGACACCCCGACGGCACCCCTCCTTCACCGCCGCCGGACCCGGCGTCCGCCCGGGCCACCGGCCGCGTTCGGGCTGGTCGCCACGGTCGCCTACCATCACTGATGACACGGTGCCCGCATCCTCGCCGGCATCGGCGCGCCACCCCGACGGCCTGCGGCGGCGCACGGTCCGGCGGCTTGCGGCAGCGCACAGCCCGCCGGGCGGCTGCGGCGTTCGGCCCGACGGATCAGCACAGCACGACGGATCAGGAGACCCCGCATGATCGGCCTCGTTCTGGCAGCCGGCGCCGGCCGCCGGCTGCGCCCGTACACCGACACCCTGCCGAAGGCGCTGGTGCCGGTCGACGGGGAGCGGACCGTCCTGGACCTCACCCTCGGCAACTTCGCCGAGGTCGGCCTGCGCGAGGCGGCGATCGTCGTCGGCTACCGCAAGGAGGCGGTCCAGGACCGCAAGGCGGCCCTGGAGCAGAAGTACGGCGTGAAGCTCACCCTGGTCGAGAACGACAAGGCCGAGGAGTGGAACAACGCCTACTCCCTCTGGTGCGCGCGCGAGCTCTTCGGCGAGGGCCTGCTGCTGGCCAACGGGGACACCGTGCACCCGGCCTCCGTCCAGCGGACCATGCTGGAGGGCAACCGGCGCCTCACCGAGGAGGGCCGCGCCCCCGGTATCCTGCTCGCCCTCGACACGGTGAAGAAGCTCGCCGACGAGGAGATGAAGGTCGTCGTCGACCCGGCCACCGGCATGCGGCGCATCACCAAGCTGATGGAGCCGGCCGAGGCGACCGGCGAGTACATCGGCCTCACCGTGATCAACCCGTCGGCCGCCGCCGACCTCACCGACGCGCTGCGCGCCACCTACGAGCGCGACCCGCAGCTGTACTACGAGGACGGCTACCAGGAGATGGTCGACCGCGGTCTGCGGATCGACGTGCAGCCGATCGGCGAGGTCTCCTGGGTCGAGGTCGACAACCACGACGACCTGGCCAAGGCGCGGGAGATCGCGTGCCAGTACTGACGCGGCTGGTGCCGTCGCCGGTCTTCGTGGAGATCCGCTCGGGGGCGCTCGACGCCCTCGGGGGGATCCTCGCCGACCAGCGGCTCTCCACCTCGGGCCGGATCGCGGTGGCGATCAGCAACGGCTCCGGGGCGGTGCTGCGCGAGCGGCTGGAGCCGGCCCTGCCGGGCGCCGACTGGTACAACGTCGACGACGGCAGCCTCGACAGCGCGGTGCGCCTGGCGGACGCGATGCGCGGCGGCCACTACGACGCGATCGTCGGCCTCGGCGGCGGCAAGATCATCGATGCCGCCAAGTACGCCGCCGCGCGGGTCGGCCTGCCGGTGGTCGCGGTGGCCACCAACCTCGCGCACGACGGCATCTGCTCTCCCGTCTCCACCCTCGACAACGACGCCGGCCGGGGGTCCTACGGCGTGCCCGGCCCGATCGGCATCGTGGTCGACCTCGACGTGATCCGGCAGGCTCCGCCGCGCTTCGTGGCGGCCGGCATCGGCGACGTCGTCTCCAACATCTCCGCCTGCGCGGACTGGGAGCTGTCCCAGGCCGAGACCGGCGAGCCGGTGGACGGACTGGCCGTGGCGATGGCCCGTTCGGCGGGCGAGAACCTGCTGCGACACCCAGGAAACCTTCAGGATCAGGACCTCCTGACAGCGCTCGCGGAAGCCCTGGTACTGTCCGGCATCGCGATGAACATCGCCGGCAGCACCCGGCCCTCGTCGGGGGCCTGCCACGAGATCTCGCATGCCCTGGACGTGCTGTATCCCAAGCGATCCGCCCAGCACGGCGAACAGGTCGGCCTCGGGGCCGCCTTCGCCAGCTTCCTGCGGGGCGAGCGCGAGCTGACCGGTCTGATCGTGGAGCGCCTGTCGCGCCACGGCCTGCCGGTGACCGCAGCTCAGATCGGCTTCACCGAGGCGGAGTTCACCGAGGCGGTGCACTACGCTCCGAACACCCGCCCGGGCCGCTTCACCATTCTTGAGCACCTCGACCTCTCCCCCTCAGCGATCAGGGACGCGTACGCCGACTATGTCCAAGCCGTCAACAGCTGACCCCGCCACGAAGGGCTCGCCCCCGGCCCCGGTGGATCTGACCCGCCGCCCCTCCGTCGAGGAGCTGCGCGCGGTGATCCACCCGGAGGGCATGCTCCAGCGCCGCAGCGCGGAGCACTGGGCGGGCCGCCTCTACATGCGGCGGATCTCGCTGCGGATCACCCGCGTGCTCTCCACCGTGACGGCGATCACGCCCAACGGTCTGACCTACCTGATGATGCTCACCGGCATCCTGGCCGGTGCCGCGCTGATCGTCCCGGGCCTCACCGGCGCGGTCCTCGGCGCCCTGCTCATCCAGGTCTACCTGCTGCTGGACTGCGTGGACGGCGAGGTCGCCCGCTGGCGCCGGCAGACCTCGCTCACCGGCGTCTACCTGGACCGGGTCGGCCACTACATGTCCGAGGCGGCCCTCCTGACCGGTCTCGGCCTGCGCGGCTGCGACCTCTTCCACCGGAGCGGCACCGCCTCGCACTGGGAGTGGGCCTTCCTCGGCACGCTCGCCGCGCTCGGCGCCATCCTGATCAAGTCCGAGACGGACCTGGTGGACGTGGCCCGGGCCCGCAGCGGTCTCACGGCGGTCGAGGACAGCGCCTCGGTGCCGCGTTCCTCCGGCGTGGCCAGGGCCCGCCGGGCGGCCTCCTTCCTCAAGTTCCACCGGCTGGTGGGCGCGGTCGAGGCCTCGCTGCTCATCCTCGCCGCGGGCGTCGCGGACGCCGTGCACGGCGGGCTGCTCTTCACCCGGCTCGCGGTGGTCGTGCTGGCCGCGATCGCGATGCTGCAGACCGTGCTGCACCTGCTGAGCATCGTCCTCTCCAGCAGGCTCCGGTGAGCGCCGTGACGGAGCACCTCCCGGCCGCCGCCGACACCTTCCGGCTCGGCGCGGTCATCATCACCATGGGCAACCGCCCGGCCGAGCTGAACGCGCTGATCGAGTCGGTCCGCGCCCAGGAGGGCCCGACCGTCGAACTGGCCGTGGTCGCCAACGGCGCCCCGCTGCCGCCGCTACCGCCGGGCGTGCGCAGCGTCGAGCTGCCGGAGAACCTCGGCATCCCGGGCGGCCGCAACGTCGGCATCGAGCTGTTCGGCAAGGACGGCCGGGAGGTCGACGCCGTCCTCTTCCTGGACGACGACGGCCGGCTCCCGGGCACCGACTCGGCCCGGCTGCTGCGCGAGGCCTTCAGCGCCGACCCGGAGCTGGGGATCGTCAGCTTCCGGATCGCCGACCCCGACACCGGCGTCACCCAGCGCCGGCACGTCCCCCGGCTGCGCGCCAGCGACCCGCTGCGCTCCTCCCGGGTGACCACCTTCCTGGGCGGCGCGAGCGCCGTGCGCTGCACGGTGTTCGAACAGGCCGGCCAGCTGCCCGCCGAGTTCTTCTACGCGCACGAGGAGACCGACCTCGCCTGGCGCGCGCTGGACGCCGGCTGGGCCATCGACTACCGGGCGGACGTGGTGCTCCACCACCCGACCACCTCGCCCGCCCGGCACGCCACGTACTTCCACAACGTGGCCCGCAACAGGGTGTGGCTCGCGAGACGGAACCTTCCGGCCCTGTTCGTGCCTCTCTATCTGGGAACCTGGTTCCTGCTGACCCTGGCCCGCCGCCCCTCCCCGGAGGCGCTGAAGGCCTGGTGGGGCGGGTTCCGGGCGGGCTGGCGCGAACCCTGCGGTACGCGGCGGCCCATGCGATGGCGTACCGTTTGGCGACTGACCAGGCTGGGCCGACCGCCGGTCATCTGATCGTACGGTCGGGCGGCCCCGCGATGATTTGAACCGTACGGTTCAGTCGTCGTACGGTCGTCCGATCGCAGCGGCCGGTGACCACGCACCGGCCGGACTCCCCCGTGATCCGAGTGGATCCCCCTCGGCGAAAGGCCGGCGGACCCCCGTCGACCGGCCTCCCCGACGATCCCGCGCGAAGGACGAATGTGTCGACAGTGAGTGAACCCGTCAGCCTCTCAGCCCCGAGGGGGGCGGACGCGGGCCTGACCCCCAAGCAGCTTGCGGACAAGTACGGTCTCGCGGTCAGCGGCAGACGACCCGGCCTCGTCGCCTACACCAAGCAGCTGTGGGCCCGCCGGCACTTCATCTGGGCCTTCGCCACCGCCCGCCTGGTGGCCCAGTACACCGACGCCAAGCTCGGCCAGCTCTGGCAGGTCGTGACTCCGCTGCTGAACTGCGCGGTGTTCTACCTGGTCTTCGGTGTGATCCTGCGCAGCAAGGACGGGTTCCCGGACGGCACGTACACCGCGTGGCTCTGCATCGGTGTCTTCGTCTTCCAGTTCACGCAGAACGCGGTGCAGTCCGGCACCCGGGCCATCTCCGACAACCTCGGCCTGATCCGGGCCCTGCACTTCCCGCGTGCCTCGCTGCCGATCGCCTTCACGGTGATCCAGCTCCAGCAGCTGATGATCTCGATGGTGGTGCTGGTCGGCGTGGTGCTGGCCAGCGGCATCGAGCCCGGCCGGACCTGGCTCGCGGTGGCCCCGGCGCTCGTCCTGCAGTCGATGTTCAACACCGGGGTGGCCCTGGTGATGGCGCGGATCGGTTCCAAGACCAGTGACATCTCCCAGCTGATCCCGTTCGCGATGCGCGCCTGGATGTTCCTCTCCGGCGTGATGTTCAGCATCCAGGACAAGATCAACGGCTGGCCGGAGTTCTGGCAGAAGGTGATGCAGCTCAACCCGGCCTCGGTCTACATGGACCTGGTCCGGCACGCCTTCGCGCCGGTCATCTACAACAAGCACGTCCCCCAGCACCAGGTGCTCCCGCCGCACCAGTGGGCGTACGGCATCGCCTGGGCGGTCGGGATGTTCGTGATCGGATACGTCTTCTTCTGGAAGGCCGAGGAGGAGTACGGCCGTGGCTGACACCGACCTGCGAAAGGGCCTGACCGTGCAGGACAGCGACGTCGCGCGCGAGCCCACCGTCGTCGTCGACGACGTGCACATCGTCTACCGGGTGCACGGCGCCGGCTCCGGCAAGGGCAGCGCCACCTCCGCGATCAGCCGGATCATCAGCCGCAAGCGCTCCGCGGGCGTGCGCGAGGTGCACGCGGTGCGCGGGATCAGCTTCACCGCGTACAAGGGCGAGGCGATCGGCCTGATCGGTTCCAACGGCTCCGGCAAGTCGACCATGCTGGCCGCCATCGCGGGCCTGCTGCCGACCGAGAAGGGCGGCATCTACACCAACGGCCAGCCCTCGCTGCTGGGCGTCAACGCGGCGCTGATGAACGAGCTCACCGGCGAGCGCAACGTCGTCCTCGGCTGCCTGGCGATGGGGATGACCCCGGCCCAGGTGCGGGAGCGCTACCAGGACATCGTCGAGTTCTCGGGCATCAACGACAAGGGCGACTTCATCTCCCTGCCGATGCGCACCTACTCCTCCGGCATGGGCGCCCGCCTGCGGTTCTCCATCGCCGCGGCGAAGACCCACGACGTGCTGCTGATCGACGAGGCGCTGGCCACCGGCGACCAGGCGTTCCAGCAGCGCAGCAAGAAGCGGATCGACGAGCTGCGCGGCTCGGCCGGTACGGTCTTCCTGGTCAGCCACGACAACAGCTCGATCCGCGAGGTCTGCGAGCGGACCATCTGGATCGAGGCCGGCGAGCTGGTGATGGACGGCCCGACCGAGGAGGTCGTGAGCCGCTACGAGCGCGGCGACCGGCCGTAGGACCGCGAGGGCCCCGCACGGAGGGCCGGTGACCGGGGCAGCCCGGCCGCCGGCCCTCCGTCGTTCCCCGGCCCGCCCGACCCCGGGTGGCCCGCCGTCCCCCGGGTGGCCCGCCGCTGCCCGGGTGAGCGCCCCGCGCGCCGGGTGGGGCGCCCTTTTCCGGCGCGGGCGGTGGTGTCAGGCTGTAAGGCGCGGGGGTGGTGTGTCGCAGGTGACCCCCGATATCGGACGCGTGTCCGACTCGGGCCGGTCGTACCGAGCGGTGTAGAACGGGGGAGTGACAGCAGTGTCGGCTTCGGCCCAGCCCAGTAGTGAGTCCCGGCCCGGCGACGGGACGGCGGACGGTCCAGCGGGAGTGACCCTGGACAAGGCGAGCGCGGAGAACTTCCCGGTCGCCCCGTTCTTCCTGCCCGCCGCCTGGCGCGACGACCTGATGGCCGTCTACGGCTTCGCCCGCCTGGTGGACGACGCCGGCGACGGCGACCTCGCCGACCCGGCCGGCGCCGCCCGGCTGCTCGGGGTGCCCGGGCGGCCCCCCGCCATCACCCCTTCGGCCCAGCCCGCCCCGCCGGGTCCGGAGGAGGTCGCCTTCCGGCTCGCACTGCTCGACGGGCTGGAGCGGGACCTCGACCGGGTCTTCGAGACCGCCCTGCGCCCCGCGGCCGCCGAGGCGCCCCGCCACCCGCTGATGCGCGCGCTCGTCCCGCTGGTGGACCGGCACGCGCTGACCCCGGAGCCGTTCCGCCGTCTGATCGAGGCCAACCGGGTGGACCAGACCACCGCCCGCTACGCCACCTACCGGGACCTGGTCGGCTACTGCACGCTCTCCGCCGACCCGGTGGGCCGGCTGGTGCTGGCCATCGCGGGCGTCTCCACGCCCGAGCGGATCGAGCTCTCCGACGCCGTCTGCAGCGGCCTCCAGGTGGTCGAGCACCTCCAGGACGTCGCCGAGGACCTCGCCAGCGGCCGGATCTACCTCCCGGCCGAGGACCTGGCCCGCTTCGGCGTCACCGAGGCCGATCTCGCCGCCCCGTCCGCCGGCGACGCGGTGCGTGAGCTGGTCGCCTTCGAGGTCGGACGGGCCCGCACCCTGCTGGACCGCGGTGCGCCGTTGGTAGGTACGGTTCGGGGGAGGCTTCGACTGCTCCTGGCGGGATTCACCGCCGGCGGGTACGCGGCCCTGGCCGCCATCGAGGGCGCCGGGTACGACGTGCTCGCCCAGCAGACGAAGCCCGACAAGCGCCGCCTCGCAGCGAAGGCGGCGGCCATCTTCGCGAAGGGAAGGTGAACGCCCGAGTGGCGGCATCACCACTGGCGTCGGCGCAGGTCATGGCGGCGTACCGGTACTGCGAGGCAGTCACCGGACTGCAGGCCCGCAACTTCAGCTACGGCATCCGCCTGCTGCCGGAGCCGAAGCGGCTGGCCATGTCGGCCCTGTACGCCCTGGCGCGGCGGGTCGACGACATCGGCGACGGCGAGCTCCCCGCGGACCGCAAGGCCGAGGCACTGCTGCGCACGCGGGAGCTGCTGGACGAGATCCGCGCGGGGTCGGTGTCGGAGGACGACACCGACCCGATCAAGGTCGCCCTGGCGGACACCGCCCGGCGCTTCCCGATCCCGCTCGGCGGCTTCGACGAGCTGATCGACGGCGTCGAGATGGACCTCAAGGGCGCCGAGTATCAGACGTACGAGGAGCTCAAGGTCTACTGCCGCTGCGTCGCCGGCGCGATCGGCCGGATCTCGCTCGGCGTGTACGGCTGCGACGACCCCGAGCGCGGGGCCCGGTACGCCGACACGCTGGGCCTGGCGCTCCAGCTCACCAACATCCTGCGCGACCTGCGCGAGGACGCCCTCAACGGCCGCACCTACCTGCCCGCCGAGGACCTCGTCCGGTTCGGCTGCGAGCGGGGCTTCGCGCTGCCCAGGCCGCCGGCCGGCGCCGACTTCACCGGTCTGGTCGCCTTCGAGGCCGCCCGGGCCCAGGCCGCCTTCGAGGAGGGCCTGCGGCTGCTGCCGATGCTCGACCGCCGCAGCCGCGCCTGCACCGCGGCGATGGCCGGGATCTACCACCGGCTGCTCGGCCGGATCGCGGCCGACCCGGAGTCGGTGCTGCGCGGCCGGGTCTCGCTGCCGGGCTGGGAGAAGGCGTACGTGGCGCTTTCCGGGCTCGCCGGGGGGCGTTCTTGATTCTCGCCGCACTTCTGTCACGCTGTGTCAGCGGGGAATCACTTATGGGTAGAGCCGTGTTGACCACCGTGTTGGGCACGACCGTGTTGACCACGAGCGCCCCGGACCGGACCGGGTCGGGCGCCGGATGCGAGGGGGAGGGCCGATGACCGGGCGAGCCGATGCCGCGCGCCCGGCCGCCGTCGTGGTCGGCGGCGGCCTGGCGGGCATCACCACCGCGCTCCGGCTGGCCGAGGCCGACCACCGGGTCACCCTCGTCGAGGGCCGTCCCCGGCTGGGCGGCCTGGCCTTCTCGTTCCAGCGCGGCGAGCTGACCGTCGACAACGGCCAGCACGTCTACTTGCGCTGCTGCACCGCCTACCGGGGCCTGCTGGACCGGCTCGGCGCGAGCCGGCTGGTCCACCTCCAGGACCGGCTGGACGTCCCGGTGCTCGGCGTGTCCGGGCCCGCGGCCGCGCCGGTGCGCACGCTCGGCCGGCTCCGCCGGGCGGGCCTGCCCGTCCCGCTGCACCTGGCCGCCAGCCTGGCCACCTACCCGCACCTGGCGCCCGCCGACCGGGCCCGGGTGGTCCGCGGCGCGATCGCGCTCCAGGGCCTCGACCTCGCCGATCCGGCGCTGGACGCGGTCTCGTTCGGTGACTGGCTGCGCCGCAACGGGCAGAACGAGCGCACCATCGCCGCGCTCTGGGACCTGGTCGGCGTGGCCACCCTGAACGCCCGGGCCGACCAGGTGTCGCTGGCGCTGGCCGCGATGGTCTTCAAGACCGGCCTGCTCTCCGATCCGGGCGCCTCCGACATCGGCATGGCAGCCGTCCCGCTCGGCGTGATCCACCACGACCGGGCGCTCGCCGAGCTGGAGCGCGCCGGCGTGAAGGTACTGCTGCGAGCCCGGGCGACCGAGCTCAAGCCGTCCGCCCCGCAGCACGCCGTCCGGCTGGAGAGCGGCGAGCTGCTCATGGCCGACACGGTGGTGCTGGCCGGCGCCCAGGACACCGCCGCCGCCCTGCTGCCGCCCGACGCCGTCGACGCCCAGCAGCGGCTGGCCGGCTTCGGCACCGCGCCGATCCTCAACGTGCACGTGGTCTACGACCGCAAGGTGCTGCGGCGCCCGTTCTTCGCCGCGCTCGGCTCGCCGGTGCAGTGGGTCTTCGACCGCACCGCGCACTCCGGGCTGGCCGCCACCGAGCTGGGCCGGGCCCACCCAGGGGCCCAGTACCTGGCGCTCTCCCAGTCCGCCGTCCAGGACGAGATCGACCTGCCGGTGGCCGAGCTGCGCCGCCGCTACCTGCCCGAGCTGGCCCGGCTGCTCCCCGCCGCCGGCGGGGCCGAGGTGCTGGACTTCTTCGTCACCCGCGAGCGCACCGCCACCTTCGACCCGGCCCCGGGCACGGCCGCCGTCCGCCCGACAGCCCGCACGCACGTCCCCGGCCTGCTGCTGGCCGGCGCGTGGACGGCCACCGGGTGGCCCGCGACCATGGAGGGCGCCGTCCGCAGCGGCCACGCCGCGGCCGACGCGGCGCTCGCCGGCGCCGGTACCCGGCTCCCGGTGGACCGCGGCGACGGGAGGTGGCCCCGGTGACCCAGGGCCCCGCCGCCGGTCCCGGCGACCCCGCGAGATCCGGCCGCCCCACCGCCGGCCGCACCGGTCTCATCGACATCGCAAGCGCCCGGCCGTCCCGCGCGGCCCGGCACCACCAGGGAGAGGGAACGCACGTGGAGTCACGCACCGGCACTGCCGTCGGAGGCACGGCGCACGCCGAACCGGTCTCGGTGCCGGAGCTGCTCGCCCGCAGCCGCACGCTCTGCACCCCGCCGTTGCGGGCCGCCGTCGCCCGTTTGGCCGCACCGATGGACACCGTCGGGGCCTACCACTTCGGCTGGATCGACCGGGACGGCACGCCGGCCGCGGGGGACGGCGGCAAGGCCGTGCGCCCCGCCCTGGCGCTGCTCTCGGCCCAGGCCGTCGGCGCCCCGGCGGAGGCCGGTGTGCCCGGTGGGGTGGCCGTTGAACTGGTGCACAACTTCTCCCTGCTCCATGATGATCTGATGGACGGTGACGAGACCAGACGGCACCGGGCCACCGCCTGGACGGTCTTCGGACCGGCCCAGGCGATCCTGGTGGGCGACGCCCTGGCGACGCTCGGTACCGAGGTGCTGCTCGACGCGGCCACCGCCGGTGGCACGAGCCCCACCGACGCCGCGCGCGCCGTCCGGCTCCTCACCACCGCCACCCGTCGGCTCATCGACGGCCAGGCCATGGACGTCGCCTTCGAACAGCGGGACAGCGTCACCGTCGCCGAGTGCCTGGAGATGGAGGGTGGCAAGACCGCCGCCCTGCTCGCCGCCGCCTCCGCGATCGGCGCCGTCCTGGCCGGCGCCGACGACCGGGTCTCGGACGCCCTCCAGCGCTACGGCCACCACCTCGGACTGGCCTTCCAGGCGGTGGACGACCTGCTCGGCATCTGGGGCGCCACCGAGGTCACCGGAAAGCCGCACTGGGGGGACCTCCGCCAGCGCAAGAAGTCCCTGCCGGTGGCCGCGGCCCTCGCCGAGGGCGGCTCGGCCTCGCGCCGGCTCGCCGAACAGCTGGCCGACCCCTCGGGGCGCGGCGAGGAGAGCGAGCCCGAGCTCGCCGCCCGCGCCGCGCTGATCGAGGAGGCCGGCGGCCGCGCCTGGACCCAGGAGGAGGCCCGCCGCCAGCACACGACTGCCCTCGCCGCTCTGGACGAGGTGCCCATGCCCGATGTGGTGCGCGAGCACTTCGTCGCACTCGCCGAATTCGTGGTGGTACGAGAGAGGTGACGTTACGTTGACAGCAACCGCGGACGGCCGGCTCGACCCTGAGTACGATTCCGAGCCGGTCGCGGTGGGCGACCGCCCCCCGGCGCTGCTGAGCGCCGGGCGGTCGGCCGACCGGCCCGACCAGGAGCAGGACGGTCCGCTCTCGGCCGAGGAGGCACTGGCGCGCGCCACCACCCACCTGCTCTCGCTGCAGAGCTCCGAGGGCTGGTGGAAGGGCGACCTGGAGACCAACGTCACCATGGACGCCGAGGACTTACTGCTCCGGCAGTTCCTCGGGATCCGGACGGAGGAGCAGACCAAGGCCACCGCCGAGTGGATCCGCTCCCAGCAACGGGAGGACGGCACCTGGTCCACCTTCCACGGCGGACCGGCGGAGCTCTCCACCACGGTCGAGGCCTACGTCGCCCTCAAGCTCGCCGGTGACGATCCCGACGCCCCGCACATGCTCGCCGCCGCCCGCTACGTCCGGTCCGCCGGCGGCATCGCGGCCGCCCGGGTCTTCACCCGGATCTGGCTGGCCCTCTTCGGCTGGTGGCCCTGGGCGCGGCTGCCCGAGATGCCACCGGAGATCATCTTCCTGCCCAAGTGGCTCCCGCTGAACATCTACGCCTTCGGATGCTGGGCCCGGCAGACCATCGTGCCGCTCACCATCGTCTCGGCGCACCGCCCGGTGCGCCCCGCGCCGTTCCCGCTGACCGAGTTGCACACCGACCCGGAGCACCCCTTCCCCGAGCGCCCGCTCGCCCCCGCCACCACCTGGGACGGCGTCTTCGAACGCCTGGACAAGGTGCTGCACGCCTACCACCGCCGGGCGCTGCGCCCACTGCGCCGGCTCGCCCTCTCGCAGGCCTGCCGCTGGATCGTCGAACGGCAGGAGGCGGACGGCTGCTGGGGTGGCATCCAGCCGCCCGCCGTCTACTCGCTGATCGCCCTGCACCTGGAGGGCTACGAACTCGACCATCCGGTGATGCAGGCCGGGCTCTCCTCCTTCGACCGCTTCACCGTGCACACCGAGGACGGCCGGCGCTGGCTGGAGGCCTGCCAGTCCCCGGTCTGGGACACCTGCCTGGCCACCATCGCGCTGGCCGACGCCGGGCTGCCGGCCGATCACCCCGCGCTGGTCTCGGCCGTCGACTGGATGCTCGCCGAGGAGATCACCCGGCGCGGCGACTGGTCCGTCCAGCGGCCCTCGCTCGCCCCCGGCGGCTGGGCGTTCGAATTCGAGAACGACACCTACCCCGACATCGACGACACCGCCGAGGTGGTGCTCGCCCTGCGCCGGGTGGCCCACCCCGATCCCGCCAAGGTGACCGGCGCGGTCGACCGCGGGGTCGGCTGGAACCTCGGCATGCAGTCCAAGAACGGCGCCTGGGGCGCCTTCGACGTCGACAACACCAGCACCCTGCCCAACAAGCTGCCGTTCTGCGACTTCGGCGAGGTGGTCGACCCGCCGTCCGCCGACGTCACCGCCCACGTGGTGGAGATGCTCGCCGAGGTCGGCAAGGGCAAGGACCCCCGTACCCGCCGGGGCGTGGAGTGGCTGCTGCGCAACCAGGAGGCCGACGGCTCCTGGTTCGGCCGCTGGGGCACCAACTACATCTACGGCACCGGCTCGGTGCTGCCCGCCCTGGTCGCGGCCGGCGTCCCGGACGAGCACCCGGCGATCCGCCGCGCCGTCCGCTGGCTGGAGGACCGGCAGAACACCGACGGCGGCTGGGGCGAGGACATGCGCTCCTACGAGGACCCGGCCCGCTGGGCCGGGCGCGGCGACTCCACCGCCTCGCAGACCGCGTGGGCGCTGATGGCGCTGCTCGCGGCCGGCGAGGGCCCGGACGGCCGGGCCAACCCGGCGGTCGTGCGCGGGGTCGACTGGCTGGCCCGCACCCAGCTGCCCGAGGGCACCTGGGACGAGCCGCAGTTCACCGGGACGGGCTTCCCGTGGGACTTCTCCATCAACTACCACCTCTACCGGCTGGTCTTCCCGGTCACCGCGCTCGGCCGGTACCTGCACGGCACTCCCGCCACCGGCCGGGACAGCGTCCCCGGCGCCAAGGGCGCCCCGGCCGGCGGCAGCCCGGTGATCGGGGCGGCCCGGTGAAGCCCGCTCCGCTGCTGGTGCTCTGCGCACTCGGCCCCGAGGTCTGGGCCCTGCGCGGAGGGGACTGGCGCGGCGCCGCCGGCGGGCCGCCGGTACTGGTCCGCACCGGTGTCGGTCGCCGCCGGGCCGCCCACACGGTCAGACGGCTGCTCACCTCGGCCCCCGGCGGCTACGGCGCCGTCGTGGTGGCCGGCTTCGGCGCGGCCGTCGCGCCGGGAATAACACCCGGTGACGTGATCGTTGCGGACGGCGTGCGCGATGCCGAGGGGAACCTCTTCGCGGTCGACTCCGGGCCCGGGCTCAGCCGGGCGCTGAAGACGCGTGGGCTGACGGCCCACACCGGCGTGCACCACACCGCCGACCACGTGGTGCGCGGTCTGGAGCGGCGCGCCCTGCACCTGCAGGGCGCACTCGCCGTCGACATGGAGGCCGCGGCGGTCCTCGCCGCCCTCCAGGAGATCCGCCCGGCCCTGCCCGCCGCCGTCCTGCGGGTGGTGGTCGACACCCCCGAGCGCGAGCTGCTGCGCCCGGGCACCCTGCCGGCCGGCGTCCGCGCCTGGCGGACGCTGCGGGCCACCGTGCCCGCGCTCGTCGACTGGCACGAGCAGAACCGGCCGCGGCAGGCAGGCCCGCGGTCCGCAAGCCTCAACCACCCCACACCCTCGACGCTCCCTCAGGAGGCGAGCTAGCCATGGCCATGCCGTTGCGCCAAACCGTGCGGGTCGGCACCTACCTCATGCAGCAGAAGCTCAAGCGGCGGGACAAGTTCCCACTGATCGTCGAGCTGGAGCCGCTCTTCGCCTGCAACCTCGCCTGTGAGGGGTGCGGCAAGATCCAGCACCCGGCGGGTGTGCTGAAGCAGCGGATGCCGGTCGCCCAGGCGGTCGGCGCGGTGCTGGAGTCGGGCGCCCCGATGGTCTCGATCGCCGGCGGCGAGCCGCTGATGCACCCGCAGATCGACGAGATCGTCCGCCAGCTGGTGGCGCGCCGCAAGTACGTCTTCCTCTGCACCAACGCGCTGCTGCTGCGCAAGAAGCTGGACAAGTTCACCCCCTCGCCGTACTTCACCTTCACCGTGCACATCGACGGCCTGCGCGAGCGGCACGACGCCTCGGTGGCCAAGGAGGGGACCTTCGACGAGGCGGTGGAGGCGATCAAGGAGGCCAAGCGGCGCGGCTTCCGGGTCACCACCAACAGCACCTTCTTCAACACCGACACCCCGCAGACCATCATCGACGTGCTGGACTACCTCAACGACGACCTCAAGGTCGACGAGATGATGATCTCCCCGGCGTTCGCCTACGAGAAGGCGCCCGACCAGGAGCACTTCCTCGGCGTGGAGCAGACCAGGGAGCTCTTCCGCAAGACCTTCTCCGGCGGCAACCGGCGCCGCTGGCGGCTCAACCACAGCCCGCTCTTCCTGGACTTCCTGGAGGGCAAGGTCGACTTCGAGTGCACCGCCTGGGGCATCCCCAACTACTCGCTCTTCGGCTGGCAACGCCCCTGCTACCTGATGGCCGACGGGTACGTGCCCACCTACCGCGAACTGATCGAGAAGACCGACTGGTCGAAGTACGGCCGCGGCAAGGACGCGCGCTGCGCCAACTGCATGGCGCACTGCGGCTACGAGCCGACCGCCGTCCTCGCCACCATGGGCTCGCTCAAGGAGTCGCTGCGCGCGCTCACGGAGACCGTCGGCGCCAACCGCGGTCACTGACCGCGCCCCGCCCGGCACGGGGTCGCCCCCGTGCCGGGCGGTCCTGCCACAGGGGGGCACCACAGCACTGCTCCGAGTCGTGAGGTGAACACATGCCACTGCTCTCCGGCGTCACGTCCCCGGCCGACCTCAGAAAGATCCCGGCCGCCGACCTCCCGCTCCTCGCCGACGAGATCCGCGCCTTCCTGATCGATGCCGTCACCCGGACCGGAGGCCACCTCGGCCCGAACCTCGGGGTCGTGGAGCTGACCATCGCGCTGCACCGGGTGTTCGACTCGCCCTACGACCGGATCGTCTGGGACACCGGCCATCAGAGCTACGTCCACAAACTGCTCACCGGGCGGCAGGACTTCTCGAAACTGCGTTCCAGGGGCGGCCTGTCCGGCTATCCCTCGCGCGCGGAGTCCGAGCACGACCTGGTCGAGAACTCGCACGCCTCCACCGCCCTCTCCTACGCCGACGGCCTCGCCAAGGCCGCCCAGCTGCTCGGCCAGCACGACCGGCAGACCATCGCGGTGATCGGTGACGGCGCGCTCACCGGCGGGCTCGCCTGGGAGGCGCTCAACAACATCGCCGAGGCGCGGGACCGCCCGCTGGTGATCGTCGTCAACGACAACGAGCGCTCCTACGCAAGGACCATCGGCGGTCTCGCCCACCACCTCGCCACGCTGCGCACCACCCAGGGGTACGAGCGCTTCCTCGCCCTCGGCAAGGAAGCGCTGCAGCGCACCCCGCTGGTCGGGCAGCCGATCTTCGACGCGCTGCACGGCGCCAAGAAGGGTTTCAAGGACGCCTTCGCCCCGCAGGGCATGTTCGAGGACCTCGGGCTCAAGTACCTCGGCCCGATCGACGGCCACGACCTGGGCGCCGTCGAGCAGGCGCTGCGCCAGGCTCGCGGCTTCGGCGGCCCGGTCATCGTCCACTGCCTGACCGTGAAGGGCCGCGGCTACGGTCCGGCCGAGCAGGACGAGGCGGACCGCTTCCACGCCGTCAACCCGATCGACCCGTACACCTGCCTGCCCATCGCGCCCAGTGCCGGGGTCTCCTGGACGTCGGTGTTCGGCGAGGAGATGCTCGCGCTGGGCGCCGAGCGGCCGGACGTGGTCGCGATCACCGCCGCGATGCTCCAGCCGGTCGGGCTGGCCAAGTTCGCCAAGGCCCACCCGGAGCGGACCTTCGACGTGGGGATCGCCGAGCAGCACGCCGTGACCAGTGCGGCGGGGCTGGCCACCGGCGGGCTGCACCCGGTGGTCGCGGTCTACGCGACCTTCCTCAACCGGGCCTTCGACCAGGTCCTGATGGACGTCGCCCTGCACCGGCTGGGCGTGACCTTCGTCCTCGACCGCTCCGGGGTGACCGGGCCGGACGGCGCCTCGCACAACGGCATGTGGGACATGTCGATCCTCCAGGTCGTCCCCGGCCTGCGGCTGGCGGCCCCGCGCGACGCCGACCAGCTGCGGGCCCAGCTGCGCGAGGCGGTGGAGGTGACGGACGCGCCGACGGTGGTCCGGTTCCCCAAGGGGAACATCGGGCCGGCCGTCCCGGCCGTGGAGCGGATCGGCGGCGTCGACGTGCTGCTGCGGACCGGAGAGCTGCCGGAGATCCTGCTGGTCGCGGTGGGCACCATGGCGGGCGCCGGGCTGGACGCGGCGCGCCTGCTGCTGGCCGAGGGGTTCACCGCGACGGTCGTCGACCCGCGCTGGGTCAAGCCGGTCGACCCGGCCCTGCCCGCGCTGGCCGCCGCGCACCGGCTGGTCGTCACGGTCGAGGACAACTGCCGGACCGGCGGCGTCGGCGCGGCGGTCGCCCAGGCGCTGCGGGACGCCGACGTGGACGTCCCGGTGCGGGTGCTCGGCCTGCCGCAGGAGTTCCTCGGCCACGCCGCCAGGGGCGAGATCCTGGAGGAGACCGGGCTGACCGGCACCGGGGTCGCCGCGCAGACCGCGGCCTTCGCCAAGAACCTGCTACCGACCCGAGGAGCGAACCAGCGCCATGCAGGCTGACCCCGGCAACGAACCCCGCTTCGACCTCGCCGCCCTGCTCGCCGAGCGCGGGGGCGAACGGTACGAGCTGCACAGCCGCCACCTGAATCCGCAGCTGCCGCGGATGCTGCACACCATCGGCTTCGACAAGTACTACGAGCGCGCCGAGGGCCCGTACTTCTACGACGCCGAGGGCAACGAGTACCTCGACATGCTCGCCGGGTTCGGCATCTTCGCACTCGGCCGGCACCACCCGGTGGTGCGCGGGGCCGTCCAGCAGGTGATGGACCTCGACCTGCCGGACCTGGTCCGGTTCGACTGTTCGCCGCTGCCCGGCCTGCTCGCCGAGCGGCTGCTCTCGTACACGCCGGGGCTGGACCGGGTCTTCTTCGGCAACAGCGGCACCGAGGCGGTCGAGACGGCGCTGAAGTTCGCCCGCTACGCCACCGGGCGCCGGCGCGTGCTCTACGCCGACCACGCCTTCCACGGGCTGACCACCGGTTCGCTCTCGGTCAACGGCGAGAGCGGGTTCCGCAAGGGCTTCGATCCGCTGCTGCCGGACACCGCGATCCCGCTCGGCGACCTCGGGGCACTGGCCAAGGAGCTGAAGAAGGGCGACGTCGCGGCCCTGATCGTGGAGCCGATCCAGGGCAAGGGCGTGCTGGCCCCGCCACCCGGCTGGCTGCGGGCGGCACAGGAACTCCTGCACGAGCACAAGGCGCTGCTGATCTGCGACGAGGTGCAGACCGGCATCGGCCGGACCGGGGAGTTCTTCGCCTACCAGCACGAGGAGGGCGTGCTGCCCGACCTGGTCTGCGCGGCCAAGGCGCTGTCCGGCGGCTACGTCCCGGTCGGGGCGACGCTCGGCAAGGGCTGGATCTTCGAGAAGGTCTACTCCTCGATGGACCGGGTGCTGGTGCACTCGGCCAGTTTCGGCTCCAACGCGCAGGCGATGGCGGCGGGCCTGGCGACCCTGGAGGTGATGCGGGACGAGAAGGTGGTGGAGAACGCCCGCGCCGTCGGGGACCGGTTCCGGGAGCGGCTGGCGGCGCTGGTCGACCGGTACGAGCTGCTGGCCGAGGTCCGCGGCCGGGGCCTGATGATCGGCATCGAGTTCGGCCGGCCGAAGTCGCTGAAGCTGCGGACCGGGTGGACGGCGCTGCAGGCGGCCCGCAAGGGCCTGTTCGCCCAGATGGTGGTCGTCCCGCTGTTGCAGCGGCACCGGATCCTCACCCAGGTCTCCGGCGACCACCTGGAGGTGATCAAGCTGATCCCGCCGCTGATCATCACCGACCGGGACGTGGACCGGTTCATCGACGCCTTCACCGACGTGATGGACGACGCGCACCGCGGGAGCGGCCTGATGTGGGACTTCGGGCGGACGCTGGTGAAGCAGGCGGTCGGCAACCGCTGAGCGGGCCGGGCCGCGGCGGAGTGGGAAGTCGGCCGGGCCGACTTCCCACTCCGTGGGAGACACCGCGTCAGAGCTCGGTCCGGCGGCGCCGGATGACGATGACGAGATCGACCACGGCGAACAGGGTGAGGAGCCCGCAGGCCACCGCGAATCCGGTGAGCGTGCCCCGGCCGGGCGCGCCGTACGCCGGGGCGTTGGCGGCCCATATCGCGAAAGCCACCGTCGCGACGGCGAACAGCGGGGTGAAGGTCAGGGAGAGCAGATAGCGCAGTTTGAGGTCGCTCCGGGCGGAACTGGGTTCGGTGCCGCTGCGCCAGCGCCGCGGCGTCGTGGCTCGCATACCCGCGCACCTCCCGTCGGACGGGATCCGGTCTACGATTCCAGCGTACGTCCGGGTACGAGTGGGGGAGGGGCGATGCCGGAAGCGGACGCGGAGGGCTACGCCGGCCTGCGGGTCGAGCGGGCGCGGGAGCTGGCCCACCGGGACGGCTGGACCTCCGTGCGGGTCCTCCAGCCGGGGGCGATGATGACCATGGACCACCGCGAGGGGCGGCTCAACCTCGTGGTGCGCGACGGGGTCGTGGAACGCAGCTGGGAGGGGTGAGCGCCGGCCCCCGGCGCCGGGCGGTCCGCTGTTCGAGGGCGGTCACCAGGGGCTCCAGCAGGGGCAGCGAGAGCAGCACCAGCAGGCCCGCGGCCCAGCCGGCCAGGACGTCGGTGACCCAGTGGGTGCCCAGGTAGATCGTGGTGAGCCCGACCGAGGCGGCGGTGGCGCCGGCGAGCACCGCGCCGCCGCGCCGCCACCGGACCGCCAGGTAGGCCAGGACGCCCCAGGTGACCACCGCGTTGGCGGTGTGTCCGGAGGGGAATACGGTGCCGCCGGAGAAGAGTTCGGGCGAGCCGACGTAGTGCGCGTAGTGGGGGCCCAGCCGGCCGGTGACGATCTTCACCGCGCCCACCGTGACGTTGAGCAGCAGCAGGGCCGCCCCCATCACCAGGAGCGGGCGCAGGCGCCGCAGCCGGAGGGCGCGCCAGGTGAGCCAGGCGAAGGCCGCGACGGCGGACGGGCCGCGCTGCCCGGCCACCACCCAGTTGTCGAGCAGCGGCTGCGGCCCGGGCCACCGCTCGTAAGGGCGGGCGAGGCGCACCGCCCAGTCGAGGTCGACCAGCGGGGTGTCGAGGAGGACGCCCGCGACCACCATCAGGTAGCCGAGCGAGGTGAGGGCCAGCAGCCCCGCGCGCCGTCGGCCGAGCGGGGGCCAGCCGGGTTCTCCGGAGGTGCGGCGGGAGCGCTTGCCGCGGGTGGTCGGGTTCTCCTGCAATTCACTCGGCGCTCGCACGCGGGTGACCCTACCCAGTGGACCGGCGTGACTCCCGGTGGAATTCGGAATTCTTCGGAGCGGCGTTTGAATGACCGGATCGCCCTCGCTCCGGTCCGATTTCCTGATTTTCCCCCATCGAATGTGCAGGCGAACACCGATCGCCCGTTCCCAAGGGCGGGCAAAACGCACGGAGTGGGAGACCGGCCACGCCGGTTCCCACTCCGTGGTAACCCTGTGTAGGTTCGATGGCTCAGTCGAGGGGACCGCCGGCCACGTAGATGACCTGGCCGGAGACGAATCCGGCGCCCTCGCTCGCCAGGAACGAGATGGTGTGCGCGACGTCCTCGGGCACACCGACCCGCTGGACCGGGATCTGCGAAGCGGCGGCCTTCTTGAACTCCTCGAACTCCATCCCGACCCGGGCGGCGGTGGCCGCCGTCATGTCGGTGGCGATGAATCCGGGGGCGACCGCGTTGGCGGTGACGCCGAAGCGGCCGAGTTCGATGGCGAGGGTCTTGGTGAAGCCCTGCAGACCGGCCTTGGCGGCGGAGTAGTTGGCCTGGCCGCGGTTGCCCTGGGCCGAGGAGGAGGACAGGTTGATCACGCGGCCGAAGCCGGCGTCCACCATGTGCTTCTGCACCGCGCGGGTCATCAGGAAGGCGCCGCGGAGGTGAACGTTCATGACCGTGTCCCAGTCGGACTCGGACATCTTGAAGATCAGGTTGTCGCGCAGCACGCCCGCGTTGTTCACGAGGACGACCGGCGGGCCGAGTTCGGCGGCGATCCGGTCCACGGCGGCCTGCACCTGTCCGGCGTCCGAGACGTCCGCTCCGACGGCGATCGCCCGGCCGCCGGCGGCGGTGATCCGGTCGACGGCGTCCTGGCCGGCCGCCTCCTCCAGGTCCAGCACGGCGACGGCGTAGCCGTCGGCCGCCAGCCGCTCGGCGGTGGCGGCGCCCAGGCCGCGTGCGGCGCCGGTGACGACGGCGACCCTGGGGGCGGTGCTCTGCTCGGTCATGCTCGCTCTCGTCTCTCTCGGATCTCGCCGGGAGGCTCCCGCGGAGTCGCCCGGCGGAGGGTGGACCGCTGAGTGGGCCACACCCTACCGGCGAGTAGGGTGCGCGGCCAGGGCGGAAGGCGCAGGTGACCGAGGGTAAGGACCGGCCGGTCGGCTTTCTCCTGCGAACGGGTTACCCACGGGTCGGCACGGCGCGTAAATATGCCAATGTTGCCGAACCTGCGTCTACTATCCGCCCCCGCCTGCCAGCAAGGGCCAGCCGTTTGTATAGTGTCCGCCAGCAGCCACCGGCTGCACGGCTGGAGCGCCCTCCCTCACAGCGGGACGCCCACTCGCCGTTACTGCCCCACCCGGGTGTCCCACACACACCGGGTGTGACATCGGGACGGATACATGGTGCTGGGGGAGATCCCGACGACCCGCGTGTCCGCGCGACTGCAGCAGTCGCCCGGGCACCTGATCCGCGTTGCACAGCAGGTACACACCCGTCTGTGGTCCGAACACGTCGGAGCCGATCTCACGGCTCCGCAGTTCGCCGTTCTGCTGGTCCTCGCCCTCGAACCGGGTGCTGACCAGCGGACGGTCGGCGAGCGCGCCTCGCTGGACAAGGCCACGATGGCCGAGATGGTCGCCCGGCTCGTCCGGCGCGGCCTGGTGTTGCGACGCCGCGATCCGGCCGACGGCCGGCGCAAACTGCTCGCTCTCTCGCAGAGCGGCGCACAGGCGGTGCGCGAGGCCACCGGCGGAGTGGTCCGTGTGCAGCGCACGCTCTTCGAACCGCTCGCGGCCGAGGAGCAGCTGGAGATTGTCCGGGTGATGGCCAAGATAGCCAGGCTTGAACCCGCTGCGGTCGCCGTCCTCACCGACGCGCGGCCGATGCTGGACGCCCAGCGGGCGATCGGCTATCTGATCAGGGTGAGCCAGCAGGTGCACACCAAGCTCTGGTCGGAGCACGTCGGTTCGGAGCTGACGGCGCCGCAGTACGCGGTGCTCGACGCCCTCGAACTGGAACCGGGCGCGGACCAGCGCACGGTCGGTGAGCTGGCCTCGCTGGACAAGGCCACGATGGCCGAGATGGTCAGCCGGCTCGTCCGGCGCGGCCTGGTGCAGCGCCGGCGCGACCCTTCGGACGGGCGGCGCAACCTGCTGTCGCTCTCGCCCGCGGGTCAGGACCTGCTGCACCGTTCGGCCGCGGGCGTCGCCCAGGTCCAGCGGCTGCTGCTCGGTCCGCTGGACGAGGACGAGCACGAACCGGCGATGGCGCTGATCGCCAAGGCGGCCAGGCTCTAGCCTTCGCCTTCGAAATCCAGCCAAAACGATTCGCCAACGTACCGAAGGCCGCCGACCCGAATGCGGGAAGGCGGCCTTCGGTGTTGACGGCCCTTCAGGAGCACGGCGACGGCGCCGTGCTCACCGAGGGTGTCAGCTCCAGTCGAACTCCTGCGGGTCAGGACCGATCCGCACGCCGGTGGCGAGGCCGGCGATCGCGGCGAGGTCGGCCGCGTCCAGCTCGAAGCCGGCCACGTCCAGGTTCTCCTTGATCCGGGAGGGGGTGACCGACTTCGGGATCGCGACGATGCCGCTCTGCAGGTGCCAGCGGAGCACCACCTGAGCGACCGTGCGGCCGTGCTTCTCGGCGATCTGCGCCAGCACCGGCTCGGCGAGCAGCTCCTTGCCCTGGCCCAGCGGGCTCCAGGCCTCGGTGGCGATGCCGTGCCGGGCGTGGAAGGCGCGCAGCTCGTCCTGCGGGAAGTACGGGTGCAGCTCGACCTGGTTCAGGGCCGGCACGACCGAGGCCTCGTCGAGGAGGCGGGTGAGCTGCTCGGCCCCGAAGTTCGAGACGCCGATCGACTTGACCCGGCCGTCGGCCAGGAGCTGCTCGAACGCCTTCCAGACGTTCGGGAAGGTGCCGTGCATGGGGCGCGGCCAGTGGATCAGGTAGAGGTCGAGGTACTCCAGGCCGAGCTTGGCCAGCGAGGCGTCGAACTCGCGCAGCACCGCGTCCCGGCCCTGCGGGCCGGACCAGTCGCGGGTGCCCGAGTTCCAGAGCTTGGTGGTGACGTAGAGGTCCGCACGGGCGACGCCGCCGCCCGCGATCGCCTCGCCGATCGCCCGGCCGGTGCCGGCCTCGTTCTCGTAGATCGCCGCGGTGTCGATCGAGCGGTAGCCCGACTCGACGGCGGTGCGGACGGCGGCCGTGGCCTCGGCGTCCGGGACCTGCCACACGCCGAAGCCCAGCTGCGGGATCTGCGAGCCGTTGTTGAGGGTGACGCTGGGGATGGTGCTCACGGGAAGGGGTGCCCTCCTGGTTGTCCATAGGTTCGTGTGGACCAACCTGCCCGTTGTCCGGATTGTTCCCGGCCGGGCAAAGAATTTTCTGACGCGTTGTACCGGCGTGCGCAGGAGGTCCGGGAGGCGGCGCGCGACGCGGAAAACCTGTTGCGCAGCTCACAGTCGCCTTGGCAGGCTCGCTGCCATGACCTCCTGAGCAGCCCCCCGGCCGTGACCGCACCGGCCCCCTCCTCCCCTTCCCCCACCACGTGCTCCCGGCGCCACCGCGCGACGAGCACGTCGTCGCCATTCGCCCGCACCACCCCCAACGGAGCGTCATGCCGCTCAAGATCCTGCCGCTGGCCGATCCCGGCGACCCGGACCTCTCCTCCCCCCTCGCCTTCCTGCGCTGGCTGCAGCGCAGCCAGCGGCGCGGGCAGGTGCTCGCCACCTGCTGGTCGCTGCTGGAGATGGGCAGCCGGGCGGCCCTGCCGCTCCCGGTGGGCCTCGGCGTCCAGGCCGCCGTGGACGGCGACGCCGCCGGCCTCCGGTGGGCCGGTGCCGCCGTGCTGGCCCTGGCCGTCGTCGCCGCCTTCGGCGCCGTCATGCTGCACCGCCAGGCGGTGTGGAACTGGATCCACGCCGCCACCCAGGTCCGCCAACTGGTCTCCCGTCAGGCCTCCCACCTGGGCGCCGGGCTGTCCCGGCGGATCGCCACCGGGGAGATCGTCGCCGTCGGCAGCGGGGACGTCGAGAAGATCGGCTGGTACGTCGAGCTGGTCGCCCGGCTCCGCGGCGCGGTGCTGGTCTGGCTGGCGGTCAGCGCCGCGGTGCTGGTCGCCGAGCCCGTGCTCGGCCTCGCCGTGCTGCTCGGCGTCCCGGTGCTGGCCGCCTCCGTCTGGCCGCTGCTCGGCCCCTTCGAGCGGCGCTACTCCGAACAGCGCGCGCTCGGCGGCAAGGCGACGGAGCTGGCCGCCGACACCGTGGCCGGGCTCCGGGTGCTCCGCGGCATCGGCGGCGAGGAGCTGTTCCTCGACCGCTACCGGGCGGCCTCCCAGAGGGTCCGCGCGGCCGCCGTCCGCTCGGCCCGGGTCTGGTCGCTGATGCAGGCCCAGCAGGTCCTGCTGCCGGGCCTCTTCGTGGTCGGCGTCACCTGGTACGGGGCCCGGCTGGCCGCGGACGGGGAGATCGGCATCGGCACCCTCGTCGCGGTGTACGGCGCCACCGCCTACCTGGCCGCGCCGCTGCGCATCCTCGGCGAGGCCGCGCACGCCTGGAGCGTCGCCCGGGTCTCCGCCGGGCGGGCCGTCCGGGTGCTCTCGCTCAGCCGGACGACCGGCACCGCCGAGGCCGTGCTCACCGGGCCGGGCCGGGCCGACCTGTTCGACCCGGTGACCGGGCTGACGCTGCGGGCCGGTGAGCTGACCGCCGTCGTCTGCGGCGACCCGGATTTCGCCGGGGCGCTGGCCGGCCGGCTCGGCGGGCACGTCCCGCTGGGCGAGGGGGAGCGGGCGCAGCCCTCCGTCCGGCTCGGCGGCACCGAGCTGGACGCCGTGCCGCTGGCCGAGGCCCGGGCGGCGGTGCTGGTCCACGACAAGGAGCCGGTGCTGCTCTCCGGCACCCTGGCCGAGCTCTTCGACATCCCCGCCTCGGGCCGGGTCACCCCCAACGAGGCGCTGGCCGCCGCCCGCGCCGAGGACGTCCTGGACGCGCTGGTGGACGGCTCGCCCGAGTGCGCGGGGGACGCCATGCGGGCCGGGATCACCGAGCGCGGCCGCTCGCTCTCCGGTGGCCAGCGCCAGCGGCTGGCGCTGGCCCGCGCCCTGCTGGCCGACCCGCCGGTGCTCGTCCTGGACGAGCCCACCAGCGCGGTCGACGCCCACACCGAGTCCCGGATCGCCACCGGGCTGCGGGCGAGCCGGGAGGGGCGCACCACGGTGGTGTTCGCCACCAGCCCGCTGCTGCTGGACCAGGCGGACCGGGTGGTGCTGCTCCAGGGCGGCCGGGCCGTCGCGGCCGGCCGCCACCGCGAGCTGATGCGCACCGAGCCCGCCTACCGCGCCGTGGTCACCCGCGACGAGGAACCGGTCGCCGTGGGGGAGGGCGTATGAGCCCCGCACCCGTCCGCCGCCCCGCCCAGCCGAGGAGCACCGCATGAAGCCCCCCGCCCATCAGGAGCAGGGACCGGCCACCACCCTGCCGGTCGGCTCGCCGGCCACCGTCCGCGCCTACCTGCGGCTGCTCGCCCGGCGGCACCGCGCCGGCTTCGGCGCCGTGGTGGGCCTGCACTCGGTGGCCACCGTGGCCGGCCTGGTCGGGCCCTGGGTGCTCGGCACGCTGGTCGAGTCGCTGGCCACCGGCACCGCCGGGTCCACCATCGCGGTGGCCGTCGCCTGGTACCTGCTGGCCCTGGTGGTGCAGTCGGCCTTCACCTGGTGGTCCCGGCTGCGCGGCAGCGTCCTCGGCGAGCGGGTGCTGGCCGACCTCCGGGAAGACTTCCTGGTCCGGTCGGTGACGCTGCCGACCGGTGTGCTGGAGCGGGCCGGCACCGGGGACCTCGTCTCCCGGGGCACCACCGACATCGACCGGCTGGACAAGTCGGTCCGCGAGGCGGTGCCCGAGCTGGCCGTCGCCGTGGTCTCGCTGCTGCTGGTGCTCGGCGCCCTAGTGGTGACCTCACCGCTGCTCGCGCTCACCTCGCTGATCGGCCTGCCGCTGTTGCTGGCCAGCTCGCGCTGGTACTTCCGGCGCGCCCCGCAGTCCTACCGCAACGAGTCGGCCGGCTACGCCGCGGTCAACACCGTGCTGGCCGAGACGGTCGACGCCGGGCGGACGGTCGAGACGCTGCGCCTGGGCGACGACCGGGTCCGGCTCACCGACCGCAAGCTCGGCGAGTGGCTCGCCTGGGAGCGGTACACCCTCTGGCTGCGCTCGGTCTGGTTCCCGACCATCGACGCGGTCTACACCCTGGCCGTGCTCGGGACGCTGGTGCTCGGCGGCCTGTTCACGCTGGAGGGCTGGATCACCGTCGGCCAGCTGACCACCGGGGTGCTCTACGCCCAGGCGCTCACCGGCCCGGTCGACCTGATCCTGCGCTGGTACGACGAGCTGCAGATCGGGCAGGCCTCGCTGGCGCGACTGGTCGGGGTCCGCGAGGTGCCCGAGCACGAGAGCGACGAGTCCGCCCACCCGGACGGCCGGCACGTGCGGGCCGACGAGGTCCGGTTCGGCTACCGCGAGGGCGCCGACGTGCTGCACGGGATCAGCCTGGACGTCGCCCCGGGCAGCCGGGTCGCCCTGGTCGGTCCCTCCGGTGCGGGCAAGTCCACCCTGGGGCGGCTGCTGGCCGGGGTCTACGCGCCCGGCCGGGGCAGCGTGACGCTGGGCGGGGCGGCGCTCTCGCGGATGCCGGCCGAGCGGGTCCGGGCCGAGGTGGCCCTGGTCAACCAGGAGCACCACGTCTTCGTCGGCACCCTGCGGGACAACCTGCGCCTCGCCGCGCCGGACGCCGCCGACACCGAGCTGCGCGCCGCGCTGGACGCGGTGGACGCCGGGGAGTGGGTGGACGCGCTGGCGCAGGGGCTGGACACCGAGGTCGGCTCGGGCGGCACCGCGCTGACCGCTCCGCAGGCGCAGCAACTGGCGCTGGCCCGACTGGTGCTGGCCGACCCGCACACCCTGGTCCTGGACGAGGCCACCTCGCTGCTGGACCCGAGGGCCGCCCGGCACCTGGAGCGCTCGCTCTCGCGGGTGCTGGAGGGCCGGACGGTGATCGCCATCGCGCACCGGCTGCACACCGCCCACGACGCCGACGTGATCGCCGTGGTCGAGGGCGGGCGGATCAGCGAGTACGGCAGCCACCCGGAGCTGGTCGCCGCGGGCGGTCCGTACGCGGCGCTCTGGCGGTCCTGGCGGGACGAGCGGTAACCGGGGGCGGCAGCGGCCCCCCGGGCGCTCTGCTGCCCCGACCGGCCACCGGTGGCTGGCCGCTCCCGGTGACACAGCGCAAACCCGCACGGGGCAGGGTTGCCCCGTGCGGGTTACTCCCGGGCGCGTAACCGGACAAGTCGGTCGATCGGCCCGCAGACTGCGCGTGTGACCAAGATTTCAGACGGTTCCTCCAGCACCCGGCGCAGCGAGATCGGTGGCGTCCCCACCCGGTACATCGGGATCGGCGTCATCGTCGTGCTCGCGGTGTGGTTCCTGTTCGCCAACCTCGACAAGGTGAAGATCCAGTTCTGGGTGTTCACCGTGACCGCGCCGCTCTGGATCGCGCTGCTCGCCACCCTGATCGCGGGTGGTGCGCTGGGGTGGTTGCTGAAGGGGCGGAGCACCAAGTGACGGCACCGCCGGGGGCGTCCGCCTTCGAGCCGCTGATCGAGCTGCGGGGCGTCAACAAGCACTTCGGCGAGCTGCACGTGCTGCAGGACATCGAGCTGACGGTGGGTCGCGGCGAGGTCGTGGTGGTGATCGGGCCCTCCGGCTCCGGCAAGTCCACGCTCTGCCGGGCGATCAACCGCCTGGAGCCGATCGAGTCGGGCAGCATCTCGATCGACGGCAAGCCGCTGCCCGCGGAGGGCAAGGGGCTCGCCCTGCTGCGCGCGGACGTCGGGATGGTCTTCCAGTCCTTCAACCTCTTCTCCCACAAGACCGTGCTGCAGAACGTCTCGCTGGCGCAGATCAAGGTCCGCGGCCGGCCGCGCGCGGAGGCGGACGCGAAGTCCCGGGCCCTGCTGGAGCGGGTCGGGCTGGTCGCCCAGGCGGACAAGTACCCGGCGCAGCTCTCCGGGGGTCAGCAGCAGCGCGTCGCGATCGCCCGGGCGCTCGCCATGGAGCCCAAGGCACTGCTCTTCGACGAGCCCACCTCCGCCCTCGACCCCGAGATGATCAACGAGGTGCTGGACGTGATGCGCCAGCTCGCGCACGAGGGCATGACCATGGTGGTGGTCACCCACGAGATGGGGTTCGCCCGCGCGTCGGCCAACCGGGTGGTGTTCATGGCCGACGGGCGGATCGTCGAGGACCGTGCGCCCGAGGACTTCTTCGGCGCGCCGGAGAGCGAGCGCGCCCGGGACTTCCTGTCCAAGATCCTGAAGCACTGAGGCGGGCGCCGTGACGAGGAAGTGGATGCTCGCCGCCGCGGCCCTGATCGTGCTGCTGGCCGGCTGCGGCAAGGAGGGCACCCCGCCGCCGAAGGGTCCGCAGCCCAGCGCGCTGCCCAGCTACCAGGTGCGGGACGCCGCCGGCATCACCGGTTCGCCCACCCTGGACGCGGCGCGCGCCCGGGGCCACCTGGTGGTGGGGGCCAAGGAGGACCAGCCCTACCTCGGCCAGAAGAACCCGGCCACCGGGGAGTACTCCGGCTTCGACATCGAGATCGCCAAGATGGTCGGCGCCGACCTGGGCTTCGCGCCCGACCGGATCGAGTTCCGGACGATCGCCTCCGCCAACCGGGAGACCGCCCTGCAGAACGGGCAGGTGGACTACTACGTCGGCACCTACACCATCAACGACAACCGCAAGAAGCTGGTCGGCTTCGCGGGGCCGTACTACCTGGCCGGCCAGTCGCTGCTGGTGCGCGAGAACAACGACACCATCCACGGCCCGGAGGACCTGAACGGCAAGAAGGTCTGCTCGGCGGCGGGCTCCACCCCGTACCAGCGGATCCAGAAGCAGTACCCCGACGTCAAGCTGATCGGCTACGACACCTACTCGGCCTGCGTGGACAACCTGATCACCGGCCAGGTGGACGCCGTCACCACGGACAACACGATCCTGATGGGCTACGCGGCCAAGGTGCCGGACGAGCTCAAGGTGGTCGGGCCGCTGTTCTCCCAGGAGCCGTACGGGATCGGGACGCCGAAGGACGACACCGTGCTGCGCTACGCGCTCGACGACGCCCTGGCGCACCACGAGGAGAACGGTGACTGGAAGCGGGCCTACGACGCCACCCTCGGCCTGTCCGGGGTGCCCGCGCCGACCCCGCCGCCGATCGACCGGTACTGAGAGGGCCGCCCCGTGAAAACGCTGACCGACAACTGGTCGACCTACTGGGAGGGCTTCCTCGGCACCCTCTCGCTGTTCGTGGTGAGCGCCGTGCTCGCCCTGGTGCTGGGCGTGCTGATCGCCGGCTTCCGGGTCTCGCCGGTGCGGCCGCTGCGGGTGTTCGGGACGGTCTGGGTGACGCTGTTGCGCAACACCCCGCTGACCCTGCTCTTCTTCATCGTGGTGCTGGGCCTGCCGCGGTTCGACATCACGCTGCCGTTCTTCACCTTCGCGGTGCTCGCGCTCGGCTGCTACACCTCGGCGTTCGTCTGCGAGGCGATGCGCGCGGGGGTCAACACCGTGCCCAGCGGCCAGGGCGAGGCGGCCCGGAGCCTGGGCATGACCTTCGGGCAGACGATGAGCCTGGTGGTGCTGCCGCAGGCGTACCGGTCGGTGGTCGCCCCGATCGGCAGTGTGATGATCGCGCTGGCCAAGAACACCGCGATCGCCGGCTCGTTCAGCGTGACCGAACTGCTCGGCAGCTACCGGACCATCAACGAGCTGGGGTACAGCATCATCTGGACCTTCGTCTGGATCGCCGTCGGCTACCTGATCATCACCCTGGCCGTCAGCGCGCTCTTCAACGTGCTGGAACGACGAGTGGCGGTGTCGCGATGACGGTGGAATCCTCGGCGCTCTACGACATCCCCGGCCCCAAGGCGCTGGCCCGGCACCGGCTGTACGGGCTGATCGCGCTGGTCGCGATCGCCGCGCTGATCGGGTGGATCGTCTACATGCTGTTCCACACCGAGCAGTTCACGTACCAGAAGTGGATGGCCTTCGAGTACGAGGGCGTGCAGGACCTGCTGCTGCGCGGGCTGGGGAACACGCTCAAGGCCTTCGGATGGACGGTGCTGTTCGCGCTGCCGTTCGGCGCGCTGTTCGCGGCCGGGCGGCTCTCCGACCACCGGGCGGTGCGCTGGCTCTCCACCCTGGTGGTGGAGTTCTTCCGGGCCATGCCGGTGCTGGTGATGATCTTCTTCATCTTCGTCGCGCTCAAGGTGGAACCGCTCTGGGCGCTGGTGGCCGGTCTGGTGCTGTACAACGGCTCGGTGCTGGCCGAGGTGTTCCGGGCCGGTGTGCTCGCGGTGCCCGCCGGGCAGCGCGAGGCGGCGTACGCGCTGGGCATGCGCAAGACCCAGGTGATGTCCTACGTGCTGGTGCCGCAGGCCAACCGGGCGATGCTGCCGGCCATCATCAGCCAGCTGGTGGTGGCGCTCAAGGACACCTCGCTGGGCTTCCTGATCACCTACGAGGAGTTCCTGCACGCGGGCAAGCTGATCGCCACCAACCTCGACTACGACCTGCCGTTCATCCCCGTGGTGATGGTGATCTCGCCGATCTACATCGGGATGTGCCTGGCGCTCTCCTGGCTGGCCCGGTGGGTCGAGGCCCGTACCCGGCGCAGTCCGAGCACCCAGGGCGGCGCACCGGTCGCCGAGGCCGGACTGGTGCTGGGGCTGCCCCCGGAGGAGTAGGAGCGGCGGGAACGCACCGGAGAAACCATAGGTGCGGGTGGGAATAGCTCCGGCATCTCCAAAGTCTGCTTATGATTCCTGGGACCAGGGGCGCGGGCAGGTGGAGGGGCAGTGGAGCCGGTATTCGACTCGCGGCACATCAGGACCTTCCACGAGGTCGTCCGGGCCGGCTCCTACTCGGCCGCCGCCCGCGAGCTCGGCTACACCCAGCCCGCCATCACCCAGCAGATGAAGGCGCTGGAGCGGTCCGTCGGAGTCCCGCTGTTCACCCGGGCCGGGCGCGGGCTGCGCCTCACCGAGGCCGGTGAGGCACTGGCCCGGCACGCCGAACTGATCCTCGGCAGTCTCGCCGCGGCCCAGCAGCAACTCGGCGCGCTCGCCCGGTTGCGCGCCGGGAGGGTCCGGGTCTGCGCGTTCCCGAGCGCCAACGCGACCCTGATACCCCAGGCGATGGCCCGGCTGCTCGCCGAGCACCCCGGGGTCCGGGTCGAACTGCTGGAGGCCGAACCGCCCGACTCCGTGCAGCGGCTGCTGCGCGGCGAGTGCGACATCGCGCTCTCCTTCCGCTACCCGGGCGTCGCCGCCGAGCTGCCGCCCGAGCTGGACGAGATCCCGCTGATGGAGGACCTGCTCACGGTGCTGCTGCCGGTCGGCCACCCGCTGGGCCGCCGGCACGCCGTCCGGCTGGCCGACCTCGACGGCGAGCGCTGGATCGCCGGGTGTCCGCGCTGCCGGGCCAACCTGCTGCACGTCTGCGCCGAGGAGGGCTTCGCACCCGACATCGTCTTCTCCACCGACGACAACCTGGCGGTGCAGAGCCTGGTCGCCGCCGGGGTCGGGATCGCGCTGATGCCCGCGCTGGTGCTCTCCTTCATGTGCCACCGCAAGGTCACCGGGCGCGCCGTCGAGCCGCACCTGCGGCGCCAGGTGAGCGCGTACGTGCTCCGCGAGCACCGCCGGATCCCGGCCACCGCGCTGGTGCTGGACCAGTTGCGGTCCGCGGCGGCCTCGCGGGTGGGCTGCTGATCCCCGCCGTTCGACAACCGGCCCGTCGGCCCGGGGTCAATCCATAAGCGGGGTTTGGGGAAGAGCGAAAGAACCCTCCTTGGACGTGATGGGTCGGCCGGGGCCAACCTGCTGGCATGACACCCTCCGCCACGGTCGGCAGCGACCGGCTCACCGAGCGCATGACCGCCCTGGTCGGCGAGATCCGCGCGGTCGTGGACCGCGGCCTGCCGCCGGAACTCACCGCCTACCTGGTCGGTGAGCGACTCTCCCCGCACCTGGGGGACGCCGGCCTGCTCACCGAGGCGCAGTGCGAGGGGGATCCCGACCGCTACCGCCAGCACGTCCTGCACGCCGAGGCCGACGGGGGGTTCTCGGTCGTCGCGCTGGTCTGGCTGCCCGGCCAGGAGACCCCGATCCACGACCACGTCTCCTGGTGCGTGGCCGGCGTCCACCAGGGCAAGGAGAGCGAGACCCGCTACCGGCTGGTGTCCGACGGACGCACCGCCCACCTGGTGGAGACCGAGCACGTGGTCGGCCCGGCCGGCACCGTCGCCGCCTTCGCCCCGCCCGGCGACATCCACCTGGTGCGCAACGCCTGCTCCTCCACGGCCATCTCGATCCACGTCTACGGCGCCGACGTCTCCCGGCTGGGCACCAGCATCCGGCGCGTCTACCGGCTGCCCGCCGACGGGCGGCGGTGAGCCCGCCGTGGCACTGACCCTCCGGGACCGGCCGGTCCGCACCCGCGCACTGCCCCCGCTCGGCGGCGACGTCCCCGGGCTGCTGCTCGCCGCCCTCGGCGTGGCCGCCGCGCTCGCGATCCACCAGGCCGTGCCCGCCGTGCCCAAGCTCACCGCCGCCGTGGTGCTCGGCATGGCCGCCGCCCACCTGCCCGGGCTGCGCCCGGTGGTCCGCGGGGTGGCCCGGCCGGGCCTCTCGACGGCCGGGAAGCGGCTGATGCGGCTCGGCATCGTGCTGCTCGGCCTCAAGCTCGGCCTGGACGACGTGCTCGGCCTCGGCTGGGCCACCGTCGCCATGGTCGTCGCCGTGGTGGCCGCCACCTTCGCCGGGACCGTCTGGCTCGGACGCCGGCTCGGCCTGCCGGGCGACCAGCCGCTGCTCGTCGCCACCGGGTACTCGATCTGCGGGGCCTCGGCGATCGGCGCGGTCAGCCAGGCCGCCGGCAGCGAGGAGGAGGACGTCGCCGCCTCCGTCGCGCTGGTCACCCTCTGCGGCACCCTGGCCATCGCCGTCCTCCCGCTGCTCCACCAGCCGCTCGGGCTGGACGACGCCGGGTTCGGGCGCTGGGTCGGCGCCAGCGTGCACGACGTCGGGCAGGTGGTCGCCACCGCGCAGACCGGCGGGGCGGGTGCGCTGCGCGAGGCCGTCCTGGTCAAGCTGATGCGGGTGGTGCTGCTGGCGCCACTGGTCGCCGGGGTCGCCGTCGCGATGCGGCGGGCGCGCCGGGGCACCCCCGGGGCCACCGGCAAGCGGCCGCCGATCGTGCCGCTCTTCGTGGCCGGGTTCCTCGCGATGATCGCGCTGCGGACCACCGGCGTGCTGCCCGACCGGGCGCTCACGCTGGCCGGGGACGCGCAGGAGCTGCTGCTGGCGGCCGCGCTGTTCGGCCTCGGCAGCGCCGTGCACCTGCCGACCATGCTGCGCACCGGCGGGCGGATCGCCCTGCTGGGGCTGGCCTCCTGGGTGATGGTCGCCGGCGTCAGCTACGCGGGGGTGCTGATCACGACGTGACCGGCCGGGCGGTGGCCTCGGCTATTGTCGGGCGGGTACTCGTTCGCCGAGCCGTTCTGCACCCGAGCCCGGGAGGAATCGCCGCATGTCCATCGCACTGCCCGCACGGGACGACCAGGAGGCAGTCGTCACCCTCGACCGGCGGGAGGGCCCGTTCGGCGAGGTGGTGCTGCGTCGGCGCGGACGGCACTTCGAGATCATCGCGAACGGCTGCTTCCTGATGGACACCGCCGACGGCCGCTCCGAGCGGTTGCTGATCCAGGCGGCGCTGGACGAGCTGGACCGCACCGGCCCCGCGGTGGAGCGCCCCTCGGTGCTGATCGGCGGGCTCGGCGTCGGATTCTCGCTGGCGTACGCGGTGGCCGAGGCGCGCTGGGGCCGGATCGCGATCGTCGAGCGCGAGAACGCGATCATCGACTGGCACCGGAGTGGCCCGCTGGGTGCCTTCTCCGGCGGCGCACTGGAGGACGAGCGGGTGGCGGTGCTCCACACCGACCTGCTGGAGTACCTGGCGGCGGCGGACGGCGAGCGCTACGACGCGCTCTGCCTGGACATCGACAACGGCCCGGACTGGACGGTCACCGACTCCAACGCCGGGCTCTACGGAGCCGACGGGCTGGCCGTGCTCTGGCACCGGCTGCGGCCGGGCGGGGTGCTGGCGGTCTGGAGCGCGCAGCCCTCCCCGGACTTCGAGGAGGCGCTGCGCGCGGCGGGCTTCTCGGACGTGGTCACCCACGAGATCGAGGTCGCCCGGGGTGTGCCGGACGTGGTGCACCTGGCCCGGCGCGCCGACTGAGCGCCGCGCCGGACCGGGTCGTACTGGGCCGGGCTGTACCGGTGGCCTACTTCAGACCGTTGTCCACCGCGGCCATCAGTTCGCCGTTCGGGGTGTCGCCGTCGAAGGCCCACACCATCGCGCCGGCCAGCCCCTGGGACTTGATCCAGGCGGTCTTGCGGGCGATCTCGATCGGGTCGTCGTAGGTGTAGAGGACGGTCCCGTTGTAGATGTACGCGTGGCCGGCCACCGGGTCCCGGTAGATGGTGTAACCGCCGCCGGTGGCCATCTGCTTGAGCTTCTTGTAGTCCTCGAAGCCGGCCTCGTACGTCCCCGGGCCGGGGCCCGTCGCGGTCTGGAACAGGCCGTTGGTGGTGCCGCGCGGCACTCCCGTCCAGCCGCGTCCGTAGAACGGGATGCCCAGGGTCAGCTTGCTCTTCGGAGCGCCGCCGTTGAGGTAGGCGTTGATGGCGATCTCGGAGCTGAACTGCCGGTCCGGGGTGCTCGGGTCACCGGCCGCGAGCTTGATCGCGGACTGCTGGTTGGTGCTCATCTCCCAGCCGCCGTGGTAGTCGTAGCCCTGGATGGTGGCGAAGTCGAAGGCGCCGAACAGCCCGGGGACGTCGATGCCGGCGGTGACCTTCGCCGGGTCGGCCGGGAGGAAGGCGCTCAGCGTGTAGTGCTTGGCGGTGGTGGCGCCGAGGGCGTCCAGCTGGCGGCGGAACTCCTGGGCCAGCAGGGTGTAGTTGGCCTTGTCGGTCGGGCGGAAGATGTTCCCGTCGTGCCCGCCGGAGGCCGGCCACTCCCAGTCGAGGTCGATGCCGTCGAAGATGCCGGCCGCGCTGCCCGGGCCGCCGCGGCCGTCGATGACCGGCAGGTTGCCCTTGATGTACATGTCGATGCAGGAGCTCACCAGCGCCTTGCGGGAGGCGTCGGTGGCGGCCGCGTCGGAGAACCACTTGCTGTACGACCAACCGCCCAGCGAGATCTGGATCTTGAGGTTGGGGTACTTGGCCTTGAGCTGCTTCAGCTGGTTGAAGTTGCCCGCCAGCTTCTGGTCCCAGGTGTCGGTGGTGCCGGCCACCGAGCTGCCGGCGTCCCAGCCCTTGCCGAAGTCGGCCCAGGCGTCACCGGCGCCGTCGCCCGCGTTGGGGTCGTTGTCCGGTCCGGCGGCCTTGTTGGTGATGAAGCACTGCTTGGTGGTCGGGTGGATGTTGGCGAAGGCGTAGTTGAGCGTGGTGAGCCGGCCGGCCGAGCCGGAGGTGTCGAGCTGCTTCACGCTGTACCCGCGGGCGTAGATGCTCCACTGGGTGAAGTAGCCGATCTTCAGCGCGCCGGGGTTGCTCCCGCCGGGCTGGGTCTTGCCGGTCACGGCGTTCGACGCGGGGGAGACGTTGCCGGCCGCGTCACGGGCCTTCACGGTGAAGGTGTACGAGGTGTCCGGAGCCAGGTTGCCCACGGTGGCGGAGGTGCCCGTGACGGTGGCGGCGAGCGCGGTGCCGTTGTAGACGTCGTAGGCGGTGACCCCGATGTTGTCGGTGCTGGCGCCCCAGGTGAGCGAGACGCTGTTGGCGTCCGAGCCGGTGACCAGCGGGGTGCCGGGGGTGGTCGGTGCCTGGCGGTCCGGGTCGGTCGGCGGCTTGGTGGTGGCGGTGACCGGGCCGGCGGCGGCCGAGCGGTTGCCCGCGGCGTCGAAGGCCTGGACGGTGAACTGGTAGGCGGTGCCGGCGGTCAGGCCCTGGACGGTGACCGCCGTGGTGGCGCCGTCCGTGGTGGCGACCTTGGTGGCGCCCTGGAACACGTCGTAGCCGGTGACCCCGACGTTGTCGGTGCTTGCCGTCCAGGCGAGGTCGACGGTGGTCTGGGTGGTGCTGCCGGCCTGGAGGCCGCCGGGCACGGTCGGCGCGCTCTGGTCCCCGCCGGCGCCGTCGCAGGGCTGGCCGTTCAGCTTGCAGTTGAGCAGGGGCTTGTAGGCGCCCGAGTAGGCGATGTTGAAGCCGAAGTTGTACGTGCCGCCCGGCGGCAGGTTGCCGGCCCAGCTGGGGTTCTTGACCGTGACGTGCGAACTCGCCGTGGTGTAGCTCGCGTTCCAGAGCGAGGCGACCGTGTTGGCGGCCGGCAGGTCGAACTCCAGGGTCCAGCTGGGCAGGGTGGCGCTGGAGCCGTTGGTGATGGTGTAGCTGCCCTCGTAGCCGGTGCTCCAGTCGCTGCCCTTGGTGAACGTCGCGGTGGCGGACCCGGCGGCGTGGGCGGCGGTGCTGGGCAGGGAGACGGCGAGCAGCGGGACGATCAGGGTCCCGGCCGCCAGCAGCGGCAGCTTGATCCGACGTCGGCGCATGGTTGTGGCTCCTGTCCTGGGGCCTCCGGGCATGCCGGGTCGCCCCGTTACCTGTGGGGAGGTGTCAGGTGCGTGGAGCAGCGTGCGGGAGCTCCGGGCCGTCGGGCGGCGCGGAACCGGAGACCTCCGGCCGTCGGGGTGCCGTCAGGATCCTGTGCTCCCCGAGGGTAGGGAGCCGGTCGGCAACTGGCAATAGGTCTGTACCAGTTGACGGTGGTGGACATGGCGGGCGGCGCGGTCGCCGGTCGGTGGGCCGGGGGCGGACGCGCACCGGCGGCCGCCCCTGGTGCGGGGCGGCCGCCGGTGCGGGGCGGTCCGGGCCTCAGCCGAAGGGGCTGGTCTCCGGCGCGGCGGCCGGTGCGGCCTCGGGGGCGGCGGGGATGTCGGCCGGCAGCGGGGCGAAGGGGTTGAAGTCCGGCGGCGGAACCATCACCGGGGTGCCCTTGGGGCCGCGCGCCGGGTCGTCCGGCCCGTCCTCGGCCGTCGGCAGGGTGACGGTCGGCGCGGGGACGGTCGGCGGCGCCGAGGGTGGCGGCGGCACGGCGGCGGGCGGCTGCGGGAGGGTGGTGCCGAACGGGTCGCTCGGCCGGTCCTCGGCCGTCACCGTGCCGAACGGGTCGGCGGCCCGGGTGGCGGCCGGTGCGGCCTCGGGGGCGGCGGGGGCGGTGGTGTCGGCCGGCAGCGGGGCGAAGGGGTCGAAGTCCGGCGGCGGGACCATCACCGGCGTGCCCTTGGGGCCCCGCTCCGGGTCGTCGGCGGTCTCCGGCACGGTGGTGTCGGTGAGCGTCGCGGCCTGGGGGGCGAAGGGGTCGAAGTCCGGCGGCGGGACCATGACGGGGGTGCCCTTGGGGCGCCGCTCGGCCGCCTCCGGACTGTCGTCCGGCACCAGGAGGGGCTCGACGGGCGTCGGGTCGGCCTCGGGGGCGAAGGGGTTGAAGTCGGCCGGGGGGACCCGGACCGGCGTGCCGCGCAGGTGGACCGGCAGCTGCGTGGCGTCGTCCGGAGCGGGCGCGGCGGCCTGCTCCGGGACGGCTTCGGCGGCGAACCCGGCCGTCGCGGCGAGCGGTTCGGCCGCCGGAACGGGCGTCGGAGCCGGGGCCGGAACCGGGTACGGCTCGGCGGGGACGCCGTGGGCGGGGGTCGCGGCGGGCGCCGGCGCGAAGGCGCGGATCGGCGGGGCCAGCTGCCCGGCCACGCCGTCCCAGCCGAACTGGACGCTCTTCAGCAGCTCGGCGAAGGCCTCCGTGTACAGCTCCCAGTCCTGCTGCTGCGCCGTCGTGAGCTGGACGCAGAGCACCGAGACACCGTCCGGCAGCGGCACGAACGCCTCCACCACCGAGGTGACCGCCCAGCGGCGCCGGCCGTCGTCGGCGAGCGGACCGGGCACGGGGACGCTGCGGCCCTCGACCAGGACGGCGGCCGGGCCGGCCGGCAGCAGCACCGTCCAGACCTCGGCGTGCCGGCGGACGGTGGCCAGTTCGGTGGCCAGCCCGGAGATCGGCAGCGGGTGGCGGGCGAGCGAGACCACCAGGGTGGCCTCGGTCGGTCGGCCGGCCACCTCCAGGGCGCAGACCCCGGCGTAGACCGTGCCCGAGGCGGTGATGGTGTCGGCCAGGGACGCGGCGATCACCGCGAAGTCGCGGCGCGGCGCCGGACCGGTGCCGCTGAACAGCTCCTCGGCGACCTCGGCCAGGTGCGCGGTCAGCTCGGCGGCGGCCGCACCGGTGGCCGGGTCGACGCCCTTGGCGGTGGCCACCGCGTCGGCCCCGGCCGGGCCGGCGGGCACGGTACGGGCGGAGACGCCGACCGGGCCGCCCGGGGAGGTCAGCGGGTGGAAGCCGGGCGGGACGACCAGGCGGACCTCGGCGCCGGCGCCGGTGGCGAGCTCCACCGGCTGCCGGGTCTGCTGTCCGGCGGCGAGCGCCGCCAGCGCGGCGGCGAACGGCGGGCGCAGCTCGGGGGCGGCGACCTCGCCGGCCACCGGCAGCCCGAACAGCGCGGCCGTGGCGGTGCCCCGGTCGGCCACCGCGCCGCGCACCGGGCCGCCGCCGTACCGCGCGAGCAGCGCGTCGCCGGCCAGCTCGGCCAGCGGGGCGCCGGTGCCCGGGCGGGCCGTCCCGGCGGTGACCACGGTGCCGAGCCGGTCGACGGCGTCGTGCACCGGACCGTTGGGCGCCAGTGGGAGGTTGAACAGGGCCTCGGCCGCCGGGTGGGCGCCGGCGGTCAGGGCCGTCAGCGAGGCCGCCGGGTGGCGCGAGGTGTGCTTCTCGAAGAGGGCTTCGGTGAGCGCGCCGAGCGTCGCGGACACCTGCTCCGCCGGGGCGAAGGGATTGGCCTCCGTGGTGAACTGGCCGTCCTGGGTCAACTGATGAGCCCCCCGCTCTGCTGCGTGTGCGTTGGTGGTTCGGCGGATCCGGGCGCGCTCCTGACCGGCGCGGCGTCAGATCCGTGCCCATTCCTATCAGAGGCCGCCGCTGTGGCAGAACCGGCGTCCGCCGGTTCAGTCCGCGGGCTCGACCGCCAGCGCGGCGACCGCGTCCGCGATGCCGGGAACGGCGAACAGGCCCCCGAGTTCGCGCACCAGCCGCCCGGCCGGGCCGGCGGGGCGCTCGGCGGCGAAGAAGCCGGCGAGTTCGGCGGCCAGCGCGGGCTCCCGGGCGGCGGTCAGCGTCAGGGCCGCGACGAACTCCTGGACCAGGTGCAGCTGGAGCTCCTCCAGCGGCACCGAGCGCTCGCCCAGCCACTCCAGCGAGGTGATCTCGGCGTTGGCGATCCAGGCGCGGACGGTCAGCCGCAGGCCCGGACTCGGCGAGGGGACCGCCAGGTGGCTCAGGATCTGGTCGTGCGCGGCCCGCCGGACTTCGTCGATCACCGCCGACGTCCCGGCGCTGGCCGCCACCGAGCCGCCGCGCAGCAGCGCGGCGAAGCCGGGACCGTGGCTCTGCACGAAGTCCAGGTAGCGGCCCATCACCCGGTACAGCCGCTCGGAGAGCGGGCCGTCGGCGGGCTCCTCGAAGCGGCCGGCCAGCTCGCGGCCGGCCCGGCGCAGCGACTCCTCGTACAGCGCCTGCTTGCCGGGGAAGTAGTGGTAGACCAGCGGGCGGGAGGCGCCGGCGGCGGCCGCGATGTCGTCGATCGACACCTCCTCGGGCGGGCGCCGGCTGAAGAGGTCCAGGGCGACGGCGATCAGCTGCTCGCGCCGCTCGTCCACGCTGAGCCGCCGGCGCGGGCGCTCGCCGCCCTTCCCGGCCGGTGCGCCGGCGGCGGTGCCGCCGGGTGCCGCGAGGTCCGGGGTCGCGCCGTCCGGGGCGCCGGTGCGGTCGGCGGCCCGGCCGCTGCTCCGGGCGGTGCGCGGGGACGTGGGCGCCGCCGACGGCGTACGGGAAGCCATGGGCGTCACCCTATCCGGCCCCGGCGGCTGCCGTGGATCTTGTCCGGTGGCCGGGAACCGGGCCTACCGCGCCGGGTGCCGCTCCCGGTAGCGGCGGTACGCCTCCAGGCCGTCCGGCACGAACGCGTCGGCCGCCAGCCGGGCGTCCAGCTCCTCCGGGGTCAGCCAGGCGTGCCAGGCGACCTCGGACTCCTGCGGCGCGACCGGGCCGTCCCAGCGCGCCTCGTACAGGTCGCACCACCAGGAGAGCCCCTCCTGCCGGAAGAGGAACTTGAACAGCGGGCGCGGCTCGATCCCGCTGACGCCGAGCTCCTCCTCGGCCTCGCGGACGGCGGCGCTCGCGTACGTCTCGCCGGCGCCGACCACGCCGCCGACGAACATGTCGTGGAAGCCGGGCGCGAACAGCTTGGTGTCGGTCCGCCGGTGCACGAAGATCCGCCCGGTCCGGTCGCGGACCAGGATGAACACGCAGCGGTGGGTCAGCCCCCGCCGGTACACCTCCCCGCGCGGGGCGGTCCCGATCACCCGGTCGTGCTCGTCGACGACGTCCAGCAGTTCATCCGCAGGGTTGGTCATGACGGACAGGTTAGGGTTTCCGGGCCCGGTTCGAACGCGGGCACGACAGGATTCGGACGACTCCGGGGGCGCGCGGTGACGGAGATCTGGGGCGAGACGGCCGAGGGCTTCGAGCCCGTACGGGAGGCCTTCTCGCGCAACTTCCAGGAGTACGGCGAGCTCGGCGCGGCGTTCGCGCTCTACGTGCGCGGGCGCAAGGTGGTCGACCTGTGGGGCGGCGACGCCCGGCCCGAGGTCGGTGGCCGGCCCGCTCCGGCCGTGCCGTGGACGGCGGACACCGCGCAGGTGCTGCGCTCGGTCACCAAGGGCCTGACCGCGACCACGGCGCTGCTGCTCGCCGAGCGCGGGCAGCTCGACCTGGACGCGCCGGTGGTCTCGTACTGGCCGGAGTTCGGCGCGGCGGGCAAGGGCGCGGTGCCGGTGCGCTGGCTGCTCTCGCACCAGGCCGGGGTGCCGGCGCTGGACGTGCCGCTGCGGCTGGAGGACGTGCTCACCTGGGAGCGGGCGGTCGCGGCCGTGGCCGCGCAGGCGCCGGCCTGGGAGCCCGGCACCGCGCACGGCTACCACCCGTACACCTTCGGCTGGCTGGTCGGCGAGGTGGTCCGCCGGGTCAGCGGGCGCACGGTCGGCCAGTACTTCGCCGAGGAGATCGCCCGGCCGCTCGGCCTCGACCTGTGGATCGGGCTGCCGGCCGGCGCCGCGCCGCGGGTCGGCCGGCTGGTGGACCTGCCCGCCCCGGAGGCCGCCCGGACCGGCCCGAGCGGGCTGCGGCTGCGCCCCAAGCAGGTGGTCCGGGACGCCTACCAGGACCCGGCCTCGCTGACCGCCCGGGCGTTCGCCTCGGTGCGGCCCGGGGTGGACCTCAACGACCCGGCGGTGCAGGCCGCCGAGATCCCCGGGGCGGGCGGGATCGGCACCGCGCGGGCGCTGGCCCGGTTCTACGCGGCGCTCGTCGGCGCGGCCGACCGGGAGGGCGGGGCGCCGGGCACCGTGCCGGCACCGTTGCTGGGGCCGGAGGTGCTGGCCCGCGCGGCCGGGCCGGTGGTCAGCGGGCCGGACCGGGTACTGATCGTCAACTCGACGTTCGGCCTCGGCTTCTTCCGGCACGGCCCGACCGCGCTGATGGCCTCGCCGGCGAGCTTCGGCCACCCGGGCCGGGGCGGCTCGCTCGGCTTCGCCGACCCGGAGCTCGGCCTCGGGTTCGGCTACGTCACCAACGGCATGCAGCCCGGGGTGACGGGAGACGTCCGCTCCCGCCGGCTGATCCACGCGGTGCGCGGCTGCCTCGGGCTGTCCTGAGCGGCGTCAGGCCTGGCCGGTCTCGAAGCGGCTGATCCGGTTGCCGTCGACGACGAAGCGCCAGGCGGTGCGCATCTCGCCCCAGGTCTCGTTGCTGTAGTTGGCGATCAGCGCGCGGCCGCCGTCCGACTCGGACTGGACGTCCATGTGGCCGCGGCTGGTGAAGATCTCACGGTCGATCCAGTCCGCCAGGTCACGGTCGGCGCCGTCGTCGGACATCGTGGCGTCCTCGGTGAGCAGGGCCGTGAAGGCCGCGCGGTCGTTGGCGTTGATCGCGGCGACGGCGGCCCGGACGGTCGGGTCGGAGAGCTTGGCGATGGCGATGGTCACGGTTTCTCCCAGGGTGAAGGGGGACGGGTCTCCTGTCTAAGGCGTCCGCCGGGCGTGTCCGGGCATGTCGGCGGCGCGTCGGTGATTTTCGGTACTCATGTGCTTTGATCCCGATATGGGTGATTTGCTCGCGGAAGGGAGTCCCATGGGTCCGGCCGAACTGCTCGTCCTGGCGTTCCCCCGGCAGACCATCACCGTCGAGGCGGCCACCGTGCTCGGCAAGCTGCGCACCGGGGGCGACATCCGGGTGGTCGACTCGCTGGTGGTCACCCGGCACGTGGACGGGGAGGCGACGTACGGCGAGCTCGCCGACTACGAGGACCTGCGCGGCATCGTCCCGGACGGGCACGCCGACCTGCCGCTGATCGGGCCCGAGGACGCGCAGGAGGCGGCCGAACTGCTGGTGCCGGGCACGGTGGCGCTGCTGGTGCTGATCGAGCACGTCTGGGCGCGGGAGGCCGCCGAGGCCCTGAGCGCCGTCGGCGGGCGGATCGCCTCGGGCGTCCGGATCCCGCCCGAGCACATCGACGAGGCCGTCCGCGCCGCCGAGGCGCACCGCGCGGCCGGGAAGTGAGGACGCCGTGATCCGATCCCCGGGGCCGATCCGGCCGGTGCGGGTGCAGCGGCCGGTGGGCGCGCCGCTGGTGCGCGGACCGGTGCTGGGCGCCGCGGCCGGATCGGCCCCGGGCGGGCCGGTGGACGAGGGTGCCGGACCGGTGAACGAGCCGGTGAACCAGCCGGCGGTCGGGCCGCAGATCGCGGGCATGCTTTTCGACCTGGGCCGGCTGACCCGGCAGGGCCTGCTCACCCCCGAGGAGTTCGCGACCGCGAAGGCGCGGCTGCTCGACGGGTGAGCTCGGGAGAACCGCGGTGCGGCGCCTCGCAGGGGCGCCGCACCGCGGACCACGGGGAGTGGTGGCGGAGTGGGAAGTCGGCCGGTCCGACGTCCCGCTCCGCCTTTCGCGTCCGTCGGGAGCGCCCGGTGCCCGGCCGGGCGTCCGGCGCCCGGCCTAGAAGAAGCCCAGGGCGTCCGGAGAGTAGCTGACCAGCAGGTTCTTGGTCTGCTGGTAGTGCTCCAGCAAGGCCTTGTGGTTCTCCCGGCCGATGCCGGAGTTCTTGTAGCCGCCGAACGCCGCGTGCGCGGGGTAGAGGTGGTAGCAGTTGGTCCAGACCCGCCCGGCCTGGATCGCCCGCCCGGCCCGGTAGGCGGTGGCGCCGTCCCGGCTCCAGACGCCCGCGCCGAGGCCGTACGGGGTGTCGTTGGCCTGGGCGATGCCGTCGTCGAAGTCCTCGAAGCGGGTGACCGAGAGGACCGGGCCGAAGATCTCCTCCTGGAAGATCCGCATGCTGTTCACGCCCTCGAAGACGGTGGGCGTCACGTAGTAGCCGCCGGCCAGCGAGCCGCCGAGGTCGGCCCGCTCGCCACCGGTCAGCACCTTGGCCCCCTCGGCCTGGCCGATCTCGATGTAGGAGAGGATCTTCTTCAGCTGGTCGTCGCTGGCCTGCGCGCCGACCTGGGTCGCGGTGTCCAGCGGGTCGCCCTGGCGGATCGCCCGCACCCGCTCCAGGCCGTCGGAGAGCAGGCGGTCGTAGACGGCGGACTGGATCAGCGCCCGGCTCGGGCAGGTGCAGACCTCGCCCTGGTTGAGGGCGAACATCGCGAAGCCCTCCAGGGTCTTGTCGTAGAAGGCGTCCTGCTCGGCCGCGACGTCCGCGAAGAACAGGTTGGGGCTCTTGCCGCCGAGCTCCAGCGAGACCGGGATCAGATTGCCGCTGGCGTACTGGGAGATGAGCCGGCCGGTGGTGGTCTCGCCGGTGAAGGCTATCTTCCGGATCCGGGGGCTGGAGGCCAGCGGGCGGCCGGCCTCCAGGCCGAAGCCGTTGACCACGTTGAGCACGCCGGGCGGCAGCAGGTCCGCGGTGAGCTCGACCAGCAGCAGGATCGAGGCCGGGGTCTGCTCGGCGGGCTTGAGCACCACCGCGTTGCCGGCCGCCAGCGCCGGGGCGAGCTTCCAGACCGCCATCAGGATCGGGAAGTTCCACGGGATGATCTGGCCGACCACGCCCAGCGGCTCGTGGAAGTGGTACGCCACGGTGTCCTCGTCCAGCTGGGAGAGGCCGCCCTCCTGGGCGCGCAGCGCGCCCGCGAAGTAGCGCAGGTGGTCGACGGCCAGCGGCAGGTCGGCGGCCAGCGTCTCGCGCACCGGCTTGCCGTTGTCCCAGGTCTCCGCGACCGCCAGCTCCTCCAGGTGGTCGGCGATCCGGTCGGCCATCCGCAGCAGCACCTGGGCGCGTTCGGCGGGCGGGGTGCGGCCCCAGGCCGGGGCGGCGGCGTGGGCGGCGTCGAGCGCGGCCTCGATGTCCTCGGCGGTGCCGCGGGCGACCTCGGTGAAGACCTCCCCGGTGACCGGGCTGGGGTTCTCGAAGTACTCGCCGCGGACCGGCGGCGTCCAGCGGCCGCCGATCCAGTGCTCGTAGCGGGGCCGGTAGGCGACGATGCTTCCGGGCTGACCCGGGGGCAGGTAGACCGTCATGTGCTGGGTGCCTCCTCGCGCTGTCGGGGCACCGCCGCGGCACGCGGGCCGGGCGGTGCGCCGGGCCGCACCGGCGGCCCGGCGGAGGGGTGCGGCCGTGCACGCGGGCGGGGCGCCGCCGGGGCGCCCCGCCGCTGGGCGTGTCGGACACGCCCTGGCACCCTAGCCGCGGACGGCGCCCCGCGGCTACCGTCCGTACGGGAGGGGTCCACGGAGGGTGCGCGTTCCGGCCGATTCCCGCCACGGCCGGGGCCCGGCGTTCGGGACCGCCCGGCCGGCGCGGGGCGGTCCGGTCAGGCGGACTGGTACCGGCCGGTGCGCGACTCCCAACTGAGGTAGCCGGCCAGCCAGGTGACCAGGCCGTCGGCGTACCGCCCGGCGATCGCCCGCTCCACCCGGGCCAGGCCCAGCTCCCGGAAGACGTCGGGGAGTTGGGCATGCAGCTGGCGGCAGCGCTCGACCATCAGCTGGGCCTCGGCCATCACCACGGCGCAGGCCTCCTCGGCCGAGCAGCGGCGCTCCCGCTGCACGATCATCACCAGGTTGTTGACGTCGCCGCGCGGGGCCTCCAGGGGGAAGGACCGGACGTCGTTGCTGAGCGAGGGGATGTCGGCGGCGAGCTGGCGCAGTTGACGCAGGACCGGGTGGTGGAGCACGGCGGCGGGCACCTCGAAGTTGCCGAGCCGCTCCACCATGTCGAAGATCGTCTCCATCGCGGCGGTGCCCCGCCTGAGCACCAGGTACCCGTCGCGGTCCGGCGGGCGCGCGGAGATCCGTCCGGCGGCCTCGGCCGGGTGACTGGCCAGGTACCACTCCCAGTTGTAGGCCGCGCGGGCCTGCCAGCGGGCGGGCATGCCGCGCACGCTGCGGTCCCAGAGGTCCGCGAACGCCGTCTCGACGGGGGAGGAGGCATCGGGGCGCGCGCCGTGCAGGACGGCGATCAGCCGCTCGCAGATCGGGGCGACCTCGGTGGGGCGCCGGCCCAGCGGGCCGTCGAACTGGTCGTCGAAGAGGAAGTAGAAGCCCATCAGGTCTGCGGCCAGGGCGAGTTCGTCCGGCCCCGAGTCCGGGTAGCCGAGGGCGGCGAGGTCGACCACGTCCCAGTGGGCGTAGGAGGGGTGCGCCGGATCCGGGAGCAGCGGATGCCGGGTCAGCCAGGCGCGGTGCAGCTCGGCGGCGTGCGGGCCGTGCGGGCTGCGGCGGTGCGGGAACGGAATCTGAAGTGAGGTGTCGTCAGACATCGGACTCCCGGTGCGGCGGAGGGTGGGGGCGCTGGCGGTACTCGTGCTGATTGTGGGGGAGTTGGTGCGGCGGGTTTCCATCAGGGGGTCCCACAAGGAAGATCAACTCGGTGGGAATGCCGTAGAGTATCGGATGCAATGATCGGACGTTAGGGATATAGGGCAATTGCCCTTGGCAAGCCGTCCGAACCCTCAATCTCGGCCCCAGCCTGCGCGAATGCTGCGCAACGCGCCCCCAGCGGCGCTAATCTCGGCTCCACGGGCAGGGAACGGTGAGGCGGAGGCACGACGGTGACCGAGCAGCGACACGAACTTCGGGCGGAGGCGGCCGGCGCGGAGAAGCAGGACGCGGACGCCCTGTCACCCCGGGTCAGGCTGCGCGACCGCGACGCCGAACTCCGGTCGGCCGAAGCCGCGGTGGAGAAGCTCTGCCGGGAGTTCGCGGCCGGCGGCACCGAGATCGGCGAGCTGCTCACGTTCTCCGGCCGGCCCGGCATCGGCAAGACCAGCCTGCTCCACGAGGTCCGCCGGATCGCCAAGCTCCGCGAGGGCGCCACGGTGCTCTTCGCCCGCGGCGGCGAGCGCCAGTTCAACGAGCCGTACCACGTCCTGCGCCAGCTGCTCCAGCCCGTCCTCGGCGACCTCGCCCCCGACGAGTTCCGGCAGGTGATGGGCACCTGGGAAGAGGTCGTCGGACCGGCCATGGGCCTCAAGCAGCCGAAGAGCGGGGCCCGCCGACTCGATCCGCAGGGCGTGCGCGACGGCCTCGACTACGTCCTCACCCAGCTCGCCCCGCGGCGCGCCCCGCTGGTGATGATCGTCGACGACCTGCACTGGGCCGACCTCGAATCGCTCGGCTGGCTCACCCAGTTCGCCGTCCGGGCCCGCGAGTTGCCCGTCCTGCTGGTCTTCGCCTACCGGGAGGACGCCGCCGACTGGCAGCCCGAGGCCCAGGACCAGCGGTGCGCCGTCACCGGGCTCGCCACCCGCCGGCACGAGCTCAGCAGGCTCTCGCTGGTCTCCGTCACCGACATGATCCGCGCCGAGTTCGGGGCGAAGGCCGAGGACTCCTTCTGCTACGAGTTCTGGAACGTCGTCAACGGCAATCCCTACGAGGCCGTCGCCCTGCTCGACCAGGTCCGCGACCAGGCGCTCGAACCGGTCGAGGAGAACTCCCAGCAACTGCGCGAACTCGCCGTCGACGCCACCGGGATGACCCTCAAGCGCTGGCTGGACCGGCTCGGCGCGACCACCCTGCGGTTCGCCTGGGCCGCCGCGATGCTCGGCACCGACATCCGGCCCGAGCTCGCGGCCCGGATCTCCACCCAGAGCGCCGAGGGCTCCCGCGAATCCATCAAGCAGCTGCGCCGCCAGCGCGTCCTCACCCAGACGCCCAACGGGAACCTGGAGTTCGTCCACCCGCTGATCGGCAGCTCGATCTACAACACCATGCCGGAGTCCACCCGCACCGGGATGCACGGCGTGGCCGCCGCCGAGATCGAGAACGCCGGACTCGGCCTGCTCGCGGCCTCCCGCCACCTGGTGGAGACCTTCCCCGGCGAGGGCGACGACCGCACCGTCCGCAAGCTGCGCCGGGCCGCGCAGGAGCACCTGATGATCGGCGCGCCCGAGGCCGCCCAGCGCTGCCTGCACCGCGCGCTCGCCGAGCCGCCGGACGACGAGGACCGCGCCGAGGTGCTCTACGAGCTCGGCTGCTCCGCCCTGCTGACCGACCCCGGCGCGACCGTCAACCAGCTGCGGCTCGCGCTCGACCCCGAGGAGGGCCCGCTGCGCCCCGCCCTGCGGGTGGACGCCACCTTCCGGCTCTCGGAGGTCCTCGCGCACAGCGGCCAGCTCGGCGAGGCCGCGCGGGTCTGCCAGGAGGAGGCCGAGCAGACGGTCGGCGACCCGGCCGGTCGGCTCCGGCTGGAGGCCGCCTCGTTCATGTGGCACGCCTACCGCAAGTCCGAGGAGGACGGGCCGGGCCGCTCGGAACGGCTGGGCGCGCTCTGCCGCAGCCTCACCGGCCGCGAGGCCGCCGACCGGGCGGTCCTCGCGTTGCGCGCCTGGGACCTCACCCTGCGCGGCGAGCCCTCCGCCGAGGTGCTGCGCCACGCGGACCAGGTGCTCGACCAGGGCCGGCTGCCCAAGGGCCTCGGCTGGACCGACAACACCTGGGGCTTCGAACTGCCCGCCACGCTCGGTCTCTCGTACACCTACAGCGACCGCATCGCGCAGGCCGAGCGGCTCTTCGGGGACGCCATCGTCCAGTTCGAGGTGGCCGGCTGGAGCGGCGCGCACCGCGGCTTCGCGTACTTCCTGATGGGCCTGGCCCGGTTCCGCCGGGGCCTGCTCGCCGAGGCCGAGGACTTCCTGCGCCGCGCGCTGCGGCTCTCCGAGCGGATCGGCCCCAAGCTGCCGCTCGCCTGGGACGCGGTCGGCGTCCTGGTGGACACCCTGATCGCCCGCGGCCGGATCAACGAGGCCTGGGAGCTCGCCAGCGGCTTCGGGTTCAGCCCGCCGTACCACGAGACCGCGATGGTGCTGCCGGACGCGGCCTCGCTCTACGGCAAGCTGCTGCTCGCCAAGGGCCGCAACGCCGGGGCCGCCGCCGCGCTCACCCAGGCCGGTGCCCAACTGGACGCCCGGGGCTGGCACAACACCGTCTGGGCGCCCTGGGCCGGCCACCTCGCCATCGCGCTCGCGCAGGACGAACCTGACAGCGCCCGCGCCTACGCGGAGCGGTCCGTCCGCGACGCCCGCCGCTTCGGCACCGCCTCGGCGATCGGGACCGCGCTGCGGCTGCACGCCCAGATCGAGGACGGCCAGCAGGCGGTGGAGCTGCTGGAGCAGGCCGTGCGCCACCTCGGCCAGTCGCCCGCCGGGTACGAGCACGCCGTCGCCCTGGTGGAGCTCGGTGCCGCGCTGCGCCGGGTCGGCCGGCTGGAGGACGCCCAGGAGTACCTGTACCAGGGCATCGAACTGGCCCAGCACTGCGCCGCCGACGGCCTGGTCGAGCAGGCCCGCCGCGAGCTGGCCAACTACGGCCTGCGGCCCAACCGGCTGGCGGACGTCCGGGAGATCCTCAGCCAGCCCGAGTGGGACGTCGCCCGGCTCGCCGTCCGCGGATTGCCGGCCCAGCGGATCGCCGAGGAGCTCGGCGTCCACCTGAGCCTGGTCAACCGGCGGCTGGCGGCCGTCTACCGCAAGGCGGGCAGCGGGCCGGACGGCCTGGCTTCCGCCCTCGGCATGCCGCCCGAGCAGCCCGGCAGTGCGGACTAGCCCGGCGGCACGGACCAGTACGGCACCAGGGACCAGTACGGCACCAGGGACCAGTACGGCACCAGGGATCAGCACGACAGGACGATCCGGCACGACAGGACGAACCAGCCCGGCGGTACGGGCCGACGCGGCGCCTCGGGGAGCGGCGGGTCGGACCGGTACCCCGGGGCGGTGCGCGCGACGCGGCGGAGCGTCGGAGCGGCGCGCGAGGGACCGGTGGACGGCAGTGGGACAACGGCGCGCGGGGGCGACATGAGCGCCCTCGCCACCGGCCCGCTGACTAGGCTGGCCCACGGGGCTGCGGGCCCCGGACGGACCCGGTACCAGGGGCCGCGGCACGCCGCGGCCGTCAGTGAGGAGCACGACATGTCGACGCCCCCGGCGAACGGCTCGCAGCCGACCAGCGTGCGGCACGAACCCCTCGAACCCGCGGGCGCAGGCGCCGCGATCGAGCGCTGGACCCTACGGGCCGGCCCGTACGAGGCGAGCGTGCTGACCCTCGGCGCCACCCTGCACACCCTGAGCGGCCCCGACCGGGCCGGCCGGACCGGGCAACTGCTGCTCTCCTCCGACCGGTTGGCCGAGATCCTCGGCCCGGCCCGGCACTACGGCACCGTCGTCGGCCGCTACGCCAACCGCATCGACGGCAGCAAGGTCACCATCGACGGGGAGGAGCACCCGCTCGCCCCGACCGGCGGCGGCATGACCCTGCACGGCGGCCCGGACGGCTTCGCCCACCGGATGTGGGAGGCCGAGGAACTGCCCACCGGTGTCCGGCTGCACCTGCACAGCCCCGACGGCGACCAGGGGTTCCCCGGCGCGCTCGACGTCACCGTCGACTACACACTGACCTCCGCCGGCGAGCTGACGATCGCCTACCGCGCCGTCACCGGCCGGCCGACCGTGATCAACCTGACCAACCACGCGTACTTCAACCTCGCCGGCGAGGGCAACGGGGACATCCTCGGCCACCTGCTCACCCTCGACGCCGACGCCTACTCCCCGGCCGACGAGCGCCAGATCCCCTACGGCCGCACCGAGCCGGTGGCCGGGACGCCGTTCGACTTCACCGTCGCCCGGCCGATCGGCAAGTCGGTGCACGACGAGCACCCGCAGCTGACCGGTCCCGGCGGCTACGACCACAACTGGGTGCTGCGCCCGCGTCCGGCCGACGGCACCCCCGCCCGGGCGGCGCTGCTGGAGGAGCCGGTCGGCGGCCGCACGCTGGAGGTACTGACCACCGAGCCGGGGCTGCAGGTCTACACGGCCAACAAGTTCCAGGGCGCGGTGACCGGCGCGAGCGGCGTCCCGTACGGGCCGTTCGCCGGGATCGCGCTGGAGACCCAGCACTTCCCGGACTCCCCGCACCACCCGGACTTCCCCAGCACCGAGCTGCGGCCGGGGGAGGAGTTCCGCTCGACGACCGTGCTGCGCCTCGGCGTGAGCTGAGCCGGCCCGGTGGCGGCGCGGGGCCCGGGGCGGTCCCCCGGACCCCGGGTCGGCCCCTGACCCCCTAGCCGCGCCTCTCGCCCCCGGTGAGGCCCCTCGCCCCCCGGAGCCCGGCCGGCCGCGCCATGAGCCGGCCGGCCGGGCCGTCAGCGTGCCGGGAGCTCCCGGCGCATGCAGAGCCGGGGCCAGCGGTCCAGGCCGTGCTCGGCCTCCCGGCGGCGGATCTCCCGCAGGCCGGGGGTGATCTCGCCGTCGGCGAGCGGCCGGAAGCCGCAGCGCGCGTAGTAGGGCGCGTTCCACGGCACGTCGGCGAAGGTGGTGAGGGTCAGCGCGGGCGCGTCGGTGCCCGCCGCGAGGTGCTCGATCAGCGCCCGCCCGATCCCCCGCCGCGCGTGGCCGGGGTGGACCGAGACCTGTTCGACGTGCAGGGCGCCGTCCACCGGCTCGGCCAGCAGGTACGCGACGGGTGTTCCCCCGGCGCCGGGCGCGACCAGCGCGACGCCCTCGTCCAGGTAGCGGGCGAGTTCCTGCGGGGTGGGCGGCTCGTCCTCGGCGATCTCCGGCATCCCGATGGCGGCGAACGGCGCCCCGGCGGCCCGTTCCAGTGCGCACAGCAGCGGCAGGTCTTCTCGCGTGGCGGCTCGGATCAGCATCCGTCCAGTCTGCTGCAAGGGCCTTGCCGCAACCCAGCGTATTGTCCGACGGTCGGGTAACGGGGCGAACCGGACATAAGGATTCAGGATCTTCTCCTGTCAACTACCGTGCGGCTACGTCCAGGACACGTGGGCGTAACGATCGGCGATTCTTGCAGAAACTTGCTGCAAGGGCTTTCGGTGACGATTGCGCCGCTGTTAACTTCCTTCCCGAGCCCGACCGCGGTAACGGTGCGGTCGGGACGAGGCAGCCATTATGCGCCTGTCTCACACATCTCGGGCACCCCCACCCCTCCCAAGGAGTTCTCATGCGGCGTGGCATCGCGGCCTCTGCCCTCGTTGTGGCCCTCGCGGTCTCGATGGCTGCCTGTGGCAGCAGCGGCTCCAGCTCGGACGGCAAGGCCGACGGGCCGGTCACCCTCACGTACTGGGACACGTCCAACGCGACCAACGAGGCGCCGAACTACCAGGAACTCGCCAAGAAGTTCGAGGCTGCCAACCCGAACGTCAAGGTCGACTTCGTCAACGTGCCGTTCGACCAGGCGCAGAACAAGCTCCAGACCGCCATGGGGGCCAAGGGCGCGCCGGACGTCTTCCGCGCCGAGGTCGGCTGGACCGCGGCCTTCGCGAAGGCCGGCTACCTGGAGCCCCTCGACGGCACCCCGGCCGCCGTCGACTCCGCCGCCTTCCAGCCCACCCTGGTCCAGCAGGCCAAGTACGGGGGCAAGATCTACGGCATCCCGCTGGTCACCGACACCCTGGGCCTGCTCTACAACAAGGAGCTCTTCACCAAGGCCGGCATCACCGCCGCGCCGAAGACCTGGGACGAGCTGAAGACCGCCGCCGCCACCGTCAAGGAGAAGGCCGGCGTGGACGGCTTCTGGCTGAAGGCCGCCGACGGCTACTACGCGATGCCGTTCCTGTTCGGCGAGGGCACCGACACCGTCGACGCCGCCGGCAAGAAGATCACCGTCACCTCGCCCGAGGCCGTCAAGGGCATCGAGACCTACAAGTCGATGTTCACCTCGCCGGGCACCGCCAAGGCCGACGTCACCACCGACGCCTACGCGCACATGATGGACGCCTTCAACAGCGGCAAGGTCGCGGCGATCATCCAGGGCCCCTGGGAGATCACCAACATCTACAAGGGCTCCGCGTTCGCCGACAAGACCAACCTCGGCATCGCCGCCGTCCCGGCCGGCTCCAGCGGCAAGTCCGGCGCCCCCACCGGCGGCCACAACATCTCGGTCTACGCGGGCGCCGACAAGGCCCACAAGGCCGCGGCGGAGAAGTTCGCCGCCTTCATGACCTCGGCCGAGAGCCAGGCCTTCATCGCGCAGAAGAACTCCACCCTGCCGACCCGCGCCGACGCCTTCACCCCCGAGGTCAAGGCCGACCCCGGCATCGCCGGCTTCCAGGCCGTGCTGGACAGCGCCCGGCCGCGCCCCGAACTGCCGGAGTACAGCTCGCTGTTCGCCTCGCTCGGCACCAACCTCGGCAAGGTGGTCCAGGGCACCTCCACCCAGGACGGCCTGAACACCGTCGCCACCGACTACGCCAAGCTCCTCCCGGGCTTCGCCAAGTAGTCACCCGGCCGTCCGGCCCGCCGCCACCTCCCGGCGGGCCGGACGGCCAGACCCTTAGCAGCAGTCGCCGAAGCGAGGCGGCGGACCTCCTCCGAGAAGGTGTCGAACAATGTCAGTCGCCGTGCAGGGCGCCACCGGCCAGGGCAGCCGGGAGCGCGATCCGCGTCCGGGCCTGATGGAGCGCCTCAAGCGCTCGTACGCCAAGCACTGGTACGCCTACGCGATGATCGCGCCGGTCGTGCTGGTGCTGGGCGTGCTGGTGATCTACCCGCTGGTCCAGGGCGTGTGGCTCACCCTCACCGACGCCAACAGCCTCAACTCGGCCCGCACCATCGGCGCCAACGAGATCCCGGCGACCTACCAGTTCGTCGGCTTCGACAACTACGCCGACATCCTCTGGGGCCCCGGCTCGTACGACCGCTTCTGGTCGCACTTCGTCTGGACCATCGCCTGGACCGCGATCTGCGTCGCCCTGCACTACACCCTCGGCCTCGCCCTCGCGCTGCTGCTCAACCAGAAGCTGCGCGGGCGCACCGCCTACCGGCTGCTGCTGATCCTGCCCTGGGCCGTGCCGACCTTCGTCACCGTCTTCTCCTGGCGGCTGATGCTCGCCGACGGCGGCGCCCTGAACAGCGTCCTCGGCTTCCTGCACCTGCCCGAACCCAGCTGGCTCTCCGACCCGTTCGCGCAGAAGGCCGCCGCGATCCTGGTCAACACCTGGGTCGGCGTGCCGTTCATGATGATCTCGCTGCTCGGCGGCCTGCAGTCGATCCCCGCCGAGCTGTACGAGGCCGCGGAGATGGACGGCGCCTCCGCCTGGCAGCGCTTCCGGTACGTCACCCTGCCCGGGCTGCGCTCCGTCTCCTCCACGGTCGTCCTGCTCGGCGTGATCTGGACGTTCAACCAGTTCGCGGTGATCTTCCTGCTGTTCGGCACCGGCGCGCCGGACGCCCAGCTGCTGGTCACCTGGGCGTACTACCTCGGGTTCGGCCAGCAGCCGCGGGACTACGCGCAGTCCGCCGCCTACGGCGTCATCCTGCTCTCCATCCTGATCGTCTTCACCACCTTCTACCGGCGCTGGTTGGCCCGCAACGAGCAGGCCAACGGCTGACGCCCCGTACCCCAGCGACCCACGAAGGCAGGTAGCACGATGAGTACCACCACCGAACGACCCCGCGTCGCCGCCACCGCGGCGAGCGCCCCCGCCACCGCCGGGAAGGTACGGCCCCGCGGCCGGAAGTCCCCGCTCGCCACCGCGCTCTCGCACGGCGCGCTGATCACGGCCAGCCTGATCGCGCTCTTCCCGGTGCTGTGGATCCTGTACGTCTCGCTCGGCCCGGGCAAGACGGACTACCTCCACCCCGGCGACATCCTCGACAAGATGACGCTGTCGAACTACACGACGGTGCTGAACGACACCGACTTCTTCACCTGGTTCGGCAACTCGCTGATCGTCGCCGGCGTCACCACCGTGATCGGCGTGATGTTCGCCGCCACCACCGGCTACGCCGTCTCCCGGATGCGCTTCCCCGGGCACCGGCCGCTGATGTGGTCGCTGCTGGTGACGCAGATGTTCCCGATCGCCGTGCTGATCGTGCCGATGTACACGATCATGTCGACGCTCGGCCTGCTGGACACCCACCTCGGCCTGGTCCTGGTGTACTCCACCACCACCGTCCCGTACTGCGCCTGGCTGCTCAAGGGCTACTTCGACACCATCCCGGTGGAGATCGACGAGGCCGGCCGGGTCGACGGGCTGAGCCCGATCGGCACCTTCTGGCGGCTGATCCTGCCGCTCGCCCGCCCGGGCCTGGCGGTGGCCGCGTTCTACTCGTTCCTCACGTACTGGGCCGAGGTGCCCTTCGCGTCGACCTTCATGCTCAGCTCCGACAACTACACGCTCTCGGTGGGCCTGCAGACCTTCGTGAGCGAGCACGACTCGCAGTGGAACCTGATGGCCGCGACCGCGGTGATGATCGCGATCCCGTCCGCGCTCTTCTTCTACCTGGTGCAGCGTCACCTGGTGACCGGCCTGACCGCCGGCGCCTCGAAGTCCTGACCTGCCACCCGCTCACCACTAGTCCCCAAGGGATACCGTCCATGACCCAGAACCTGGCCGACACCTCCCGGCCCGCCGCCGACGCCACCGCCCACGAGGCAAGCACCGGCGCGTCCAGAGGCTGGTGGCGGGATGCGGTCATCTACCAGGTGTACCCGCGCAGTTTCGCCGACTCCAACGGCGACGGCATGGGCGACCTGCCCGGCATCCGCAGCCGTCTGCCCTACCTGCGCGACCTCGGCGTGGACGCCGTCTGGCTCTCGCCGTTCTACGCCTCCCCGCAGGCCGACGCCGGCTACGACGTGGCCGACTACCGCGCGGTGGACCCGATGTTCGGCACCCTGCTGGACGCCGACGCGCTGATCCGCGACGCGCACGGGCTGGGCCTGCGGATCATCGTGGACCTCGTCCCCAACCACTCCTCCGACCGGCACGAGTGGTTCCAGCGCGCCCTGCGCGAGGGCCCGTCCTCCCCGCTGCGCGAGCGCTACCACTTCCGCCCCGGCAAGGGCGAGAACGGCGAGCTGCCGCCCAACGACTGGGAGTCCATCTTCGGCGGCCCGGCCTGGACCCGCACCGAGAACCCCGACGGCACCCCCGGTGACTGGTACCTGCACCTGTTCGCGCCCGAGCAGCCGGACTTCAACTGGGAGAACAGGGCCGTCGCCGACGAGTTCCGCTCGATCCTGCGGTTCTGGCTGGACATGGGCGTCGACGGATTCCGGATCGACGTCGCCCACGGCCTGGTCAAGGCTCCCGGCCTGCCCGACATCGGCGGCGGCGACCAGCTGAGGCTGCTCGGCAACGACGTCATGCCGTTCTTCGACCAGGACGGCGTGCACGAGATCTACCGCAGCTGGCGGAAGATCCTCGACGAGTACCCGGGGCAGCGGATCGGCGTCGCCGAGGCGTGGACCCCGACCGTCGAGCGCACCGCCAACTACGTGCGCCCCGACGAGCTGCACCAGGCCTTCAACTTCCAGTACCTGGGCACCTCCTGGGACGCCGCCGAGCTGCGCTCGGTGATCGACCTGTCGCTCGACTCGATGCGCCCGGTCGACGCCCCCGCCACCTGGGTGCTCTCGAACCACGACGTCACCCGGCACAGCACCCGGTTCGCCAACCCGCCGGGCCTGGGCACCCAGATCCGCACCCCCGGCGACCGCGCGCTCGGCCTGCGCCGGGCCCGCGCCGCCACCCTGCTGATGCTCGCGCTGCCCGGCTCGGCGTACGTCTACCAGGGCGAGGAGCTCGGCCTGCCGGACGTCACCGACCTGCCCGACGAGGTCCGCCAGGACCCGTCCTTCTTCCGCAAGGCCGGCCAGGACGGCTACCGCGACGGCTGCCGGGTGCCGATCCCGTGGTCCGGTACCGAGGCCCCGTACGGCTTCGGCCCGACCCCCGGCGGCCCCAGCTGGCTGCCGCAGCCGGCCGAGTGGGCCGGGCTCAGCGTCGAGGCGCAGACCGGTGACCCGACGTCGACCCTGGAGCTCTACCGCAGCGCGCTGGCCATCCGCCGGGAGCAGTCCGGGCTGGGCGCCGGCACCGGGGTCGAGTGGCTGGCGAGCCCCGAGGGCACCCTGGTCTTCCGCCGCGGCTCCTTCGTCTGCACGGTGAACACCACCGCCGAGCCGGTGCGGATACCCGCGCCGGGCCGGCTGCTGCTGTCCTCCGCGGACGCGGCGCCGGAGGCCGCCGACGCCGGCGGCGAAGCGGTCCTCGGACCGGACAGCACCGACTGGTGGGCGGTCTGACGTGGTTGCAATAGGCTCTGGGACCGTGACTACGGCGCGACTATCAGACATCGCGGCGCAGGCGGGGGTCAGCGAAGCCACCGTCTCCCGCGTACTCAACGGCAAGGCGAACGTTTCCGCCGCCACCCGGCAGACCGTGCTGGCGGCGCTGGACGTGCTCGGCTACGAGCGGCCGACCAGGCTGCGCCAGCGCAGTGCGGGACTGATCGGGCTGATCACCCCGGAACTGAGCAACCCGATCTTCCCCGCGCTGGCCCAGGTGATCGAGCAGGTGCTGAGCCGGCACGGGTACACCCCGGTGCTCTGCACCCAGACGCCCGGCGGCTCCACCGAGGACGAACTGGTGGAGATGCTGGTCGACCGGGGCGTGGCGGGCATCGTGTTCGTCTCCGGCCTGCACGCGGACACCACCGCCGACCACGACCGGTACGCCCGGCTGACCGGCCGGCAGGTGCCGTTCGTCCTGATCAACGGCTTCAGCGAGAAGATCGACGCGCCGTTCATCTCGCCGGATGACCGGGCCGCGATGTGGATGGCCGTCCAGCACCTGGCCGAGCTCGGCCACGAGCGGATCGGCCTCGCGGTCGGGCAGAAGCGGTACGTCCCCGTGCTGCGGAAGATCGAGGGCTTCACGGCTGCCCTGCGGGAGGTCCTCGGCCGGACCGAGGAACAGGCCGGGGAGCTCGTCCACCACACGCTGTTCAGCGTGGAGGGCGGGCACGCGGCGGCCGGCGCACTGCTCGACAAGGGCTGTACGGCGATCGTCTGCGGCAGCGACATGATGGCGCTCGGGGCGATCCGCGCGGTGCGCCAGCGGGGGCTGTCCGTGCCGCAGGACGTCTCGGTGGTCGGGTTCGACGACTCGCCGCTGATAGCTTTCACCGAGCCGCCGCTGACCACCATCCGCCAGCCGGTCGAGGCGATGGCCACCGCCGCCGTCGACGCCCTGCTGGAGGAGGTCGGCGCGAACGCCGCCCAGCGCGGTGAGTTCATGTTCCAGCCGGAGCTGGTGATGCGCGGTTCCACGGGCGCCCGCGCCCGCTGAGACGACGACCGGGGCCCCGGAGGACGATCCAGTCCTCCGGGGCCCCGTCCTGTCCGCCCTCAGCCCTCCTGCGCGGTCGGGCGCTGCTGTCCGGTCCGCTGCCCGTCGGCGGCCTCGCCGGTCCGGCTCTCGGTGCGCCGCCCCCGGGCGAGGTAGTCGCGCAGGATCAGCTCCACGGCGTCCTGCGGGTTCCTGGTGCCGGAGAGCATCATCGCGTCGATCGCGAGATTGGCGTCGAGCGTGACGGTGACCTGGGCCATGTGACTCCTCCTCGGGTGCAGAGCAGCAGCATGCCCGCCGGGCCCGGGTTCGGCCATGCCCGGGCCCGGGCCCGGGCCGTCCCGCGCGCGGGCGTGCCGGAGCCCCCGGGGAGGAGCGACCAGACTCTCCCCGGGGGCTGCGGCGGGTGGCGCGGACCGCGTGCGGACCGCGGGCGGGATCAGACCCGGCCGGCGAAGTCCGGGGCCCAGTTGGCGATGGTCTGGGTCCGCACGCCCACGCTCGGGTTGGCGGCCTCGACGTACTTGCCGTCGCCGATGTAGAGCGCGACGTGGTAGACGCCCGAGTCCTGGCCGTTGTTGGACCAGAACAGCAGGTCGCCGGCCTTGAGGGCGTCCAGCGAGACGTGGGTGCTGGCGGCGGCCTGGTCGGCGGCGACCCGCGGGACGGAGACGCCCGCGGCGCGCAGTGCGGCCTGGGTCAGGCCGGAGCAGTCCCAACCGCCGTTGCCGGTGCCGCCGTAGACGTAGGCCTGGCCGACCTTCGACTGGGCGAAGGAGACCGCGGCGGCCATGCTGCCGGTGGCGGCCTGGGCCGGCGCCTCGGCCGACGCCTGGGCGGCGGGCTTGGCGGCCGGAGCCTGGGTCTGCGCGGCCGGCTTGGTGGCGGTCGCGGTGGAGCCGTCGGCCTTGCCGGTGGCGCCCGAGGAGCGGTTGAACCAGTCGAAGCCCTGGCCGGACTCGTCCGAGGCCCGGGTCTTCGCGCGGTCGCCCAGGCTCAGGTGCTGGCCCGGGTAGATGACGTGCGGGCCGTCGCCGAGGGTGCCGCGGTTGAGCTCGTAGAGCCGCTCCCAGCCGCCCTGGACGTTGTTCTTGTCGGCGATCGAGGAGAGCCAGTCGCCCGCGACCACGGTGTAGTCGGAGGAGGCCTGCGCGTCCTGACGGTACTGCTGCCAGTTCCGGCCCTGCGACTGCTGGGCGGAGTCGGCGGCCGGGGTCTCGGCGGCCTTCGGGGCGGCCTTGGGCGCGGCCGGCTTGGCGGCGGGGGCGGGGGTCTGCGCCGGGGCCGGGGTGGCCTTCGGGGCGGCCGGCTTGGCGGCGGTCGCGGTGTCGACGGCGGCCGGGGTGCCGCCCTTGGTCAGACCGGCCTGGACGGAGCAGACGGGCCAGGCGCCGGGGCCCTGGACGGCGAGCACCTTCTCGGCGACCGCGATCTGCTGGTCCTTGGTGGCGAGGTCGGCACGCGCGGCGTAGCTGGTGCCGCCGAACGCCGCCCAGGTGGAGTTGGTGAACTGGAGGCCGCCGTAGAAACCGTTGCCGGTGTTGATGCTCCAGTTGCCGGTGCTCTCGCACTGGGCGACCTTGTCCCAGGTGGCGACGGAGGCGGCCGAGGCGGAGCCGGCGGTGAGGCAGGGGACGGTGAGGCCGATGCCGACGACGCCGAGGGTGGCGATCGCTCGGCGGGTGCGGCCGGACAGGCGGGTGCCGTTGGTGGGCAGCATGGTGACGCGGTCCTCTCCCACGCCTGCGAGGTGAGCTGTCGGATTCGGGCTGGAGTTGCCCGGCCGCGCTGTGGACGCGGCTTCACCCCTAGCCCCGAACCGGTACGAACCGGTCCCGGGCGACTTACCTGTGGTTCCCCCGCTCCTGCCGTGGTGCGTTCTGCGCTGCCAGCGCACCCGACGGCAGGACTCGGCGTTGCGGGTGGGCTGGGTCCGTGTGGCCACGAACGGGGAGCACGTTAAGCAGACTTAAGTTCATACCGCAAACATGTGTGACGGTCATCACAGTTTATGAGGAGCGTGCTGAATGGCTGTCCACCATGATCAGAAATGACCGATTTCGAGCAACGCCCGTCGGAGTCACGGCAACTGCCTATGCTTCAGGGCATCAGGACCGACGCGGCCGTCTGGGGGGAGGGCTTCGCAGCGATGGCGATGGACGAGGGTCCGGAGGCCGGCGCGCCGGCCGAGCGGCCGCGTGGAACGCACCGCCGGGCAAAACACCGCAGAGCGGACATCCCGCCCGCCGAGCCCCGAACTCCCCTGCCCCGGCGGACGATGCTGCGCTGGCTCGCCGTCGGCACGGTCTTCGCGGCGGTCGGCGGCGAGGAGGCACTGCGGCGCTCCCTGGACGGCCGCTCCGCGCCCGTCGCCGCCGCGGAGGACCCCGCCACGGGGCCGGGAGCGGCCGACCCGGCCGCGGAGCACCGGCACGGCGCCCCCGCCGAGGGGACGGGCGCGCCCGGGCAGCCCACCGCCGGAGCCGCCCCCGCACCCACCCCCGACCAGGGCGGCCGCCCCTGGTCGGACCCGGCCGGCTGGGGCGGCCGGGTACCCGGACCGCAGAGCGCCGTCCGGATCACCGACCGGGTGCTGCTCGACACCGACGCCGCGATCGGCTCGCTGCTGGTCGAGCCGGGCGGTGCGCTCACCTTCGCCGCCGACCGCAGCCTCACCCTCGCCGCCGCGGGCAACGTCGAGATCCGCGGCACCCTCGCGCTCGCCCCCGAGGGCGCCGCCGTGCACACCGTGCGCTTCCCCGCCGTCGACGAGCGGCGCTTCCGGGGGGACGGCATGAAGGTGGTCGACACCGACGTCGGCCTCTGGGTCACCGGCGCCGGGTACCTGCGGCTGGACGGCGCGGCCAAGACCGCCTGGGTACGCGCTGACCGGGCGCTCGAGGCGGGCGACACCACCGTCAGCCTGGCCGCGCCGCCCACCGGTTGGCTGCCCGGCGACGAACTGGCCGTCACCCCGACCGGCCCGCCCGGCGAGGACGGCTTCTCCACCCGCTACGACCTCGCCGTCGTCCGGTCCGTCAGCGGATCCACCGTCACCCTGGAGGCGCCGCTGACGTACGCGCACCCCCGGGTCGGCGCCGGAGGGGGCGTCACGGTCGGCGCCGAGGTGCTCAACCTGACCCGCAGCGTGCGGATCGAGGGCACCGCCGAGGGCCGCGCCCACGTCCACCTCACCACCTCCCGCCGGGCCGACCTGCGGCACGCGGCGCTGCGCTGGGTCGGCCCGCGCACCGACACCGCGGAGTCCTGGAAGGGCCCGGACGGCAGCGCCCCGGTGACCGCCCCGGTGCTCGGCCGGTACGGGCTGCACTTCCACATGCTGGGCGACACCACCCGGGGCACCGTCGTCGAGGGCCTGGTGGTCCGCGACGCGGGGAGCCACGCCTTCGTCCCGCACGCCAGCCACGGCATCACCTTCCGCAGCTGCATCAGCCACGACACCTGGGAGGACGCCTACTGGTGGGACGGCCCGCCGGACACCCGCACCCCGCAGCAGCCCTCCGACGACATCGTCTACGAGTCCTGCGTCGCCTCCCGCACGCGGCTGGAGCCCAACCCGCGGGCCTACCGGCTGACCGGCTTCAACCTCGGCGCCGGCACCGGTGGCAAGGCGCTGGACTGCGTGGCCGTCGGCGTCCAGGGGGCCGACGGCGCCTCCGGCTTCGAGTGGCCGGAGAACAGCGAGGGGGTCTGGACGTTCCAGCGCTGCCTGGCCCACAACAACCTGCGGGACGGCATCTTCGTCTGGCTGAACGCCCAGCAGCACCACGTGGTCACCGAGTTCGCGGCCTACCACAACGGCGGGTGGGGCATCGAGCACGGCGCCTACCTCAACGACTTCGACTACACCGCGAGCGTGCTGTACGGCAATGGCGGCGGGGGAGTGGCGCTGCACTCGCTCGGCCGGGACAAGGGGACCCTCTTTGACGGCCTGCTGATCGACGCCGCCGGGCAGAGCGACTACGGCGTCTCCACCGCACGCCACGAACTCGCCGGGGAGGCGGTCACCTTCAGCCGCAGCCGGTTCACCGGCCACCGCCGGGCCGGGATCGCCTTCCGGGCCACCCCGGACGGCAAGCCGGACGACATCCTCGTCCTGGACTGCGAGTTCGACGGCAACGAGCTCTGGATGGACCCGGAGTCCGCGCCGCCGAAGAACATCCTGCTGCGCCGGGCGGGGCAGACCGAGGTGCTCCAGGTGCGCAAGGCGGACGGTGGCGGCGGGCGGTCGCCGTGGAACGCCACCGGCGTGCCGGTGGCCGCCTTCGCCGCGCAGTCCCGGCCGGTGCAGCTCCCGGCGCTGCGGCTCAAGGACGCGGCGGCGGCCACCGGCCGGGTGGGCGGGCGGACCTGAGGCGGGCCTGAGGCCGGCCGGGGCCCGCCGGGGCCCGCACCGACGCGCCGCGGACCGGTACGGCGCGGGCCCGTACGGAGAGGGGCCGGTGCGGCGGGGACACGTACGGCGGGGGGTACGGCGAGGGCCCGGAGCGGGTGCGCTCCGGGCCCTTCGGCGTTCGGGGTCCGCTACTCGGCGGCGGGCTCCCCGGCCTCCTGGGCAGCGGCCTCCTCGGCGGCGGCCTGCGCGGCGAACGCCTCGGGGGCGACGGCCGGCAGCACGGCGAGGTAGGTGGCGGCGATCAGCTGGCCCACCGTGGGGTAGGCGCCGAGCGGCGCGGCGCTCGGGCAGCCGGTCTCCTCGGCGGCCGTGGCGAGCAGCTCGGAGTCGGCCTCCGGGCCGATCACCAGCGGGGCCAGCGCGGGGCGCTGGGAGCCGGTCTCCTTGAGGTGCGCGACGGCGGCGGCCACCGAGCCGGGCACGTCGAGCGCGGCGGGCACGACCGGCACCGCGAGGCGGGCGGCCAGCAGCACACCGGTGATCCCGGCCGCCGCGGCGGCCTCCTCGCCACCGACGGTGGTGAGGACGACGCCGTCCGCGGCCGTCGCGATGGCGAACAGCCGGGCGCGGTCGGCGCGGGCCAGCCCCGCCTCGGAGAGCCGGACGTGGACGGCCTCGGCGAGCAGCGGGTGCGGGCCGAGGACATCGGTGACGTGGGCACCGTACTCGGCGGCCAGCGCGTGCAGTTCGGTCAGGAAACCGTGCGGGCCGGGGACCAGCGGCACCACGACCGGGGCGGGCAGGCCCGACTCGGCGGCGTGCGCCAGCAGTTCGGCGACGGAGTACTCGTCACGGCCGGGCTCGCTCCCGCCCGCGCCGCTGTCGAGGTAACCGGCCGCGGTCTGCACGCCGTTCTGCTCGCTGCGTACGATCGACAGCAGTTCCTCGACCACGGAACGGGACTCCGGCCCGGCGGTCGCGGGCACCGCGAGCACCAGGGCCGGGGATCCGGCCGGGATCTCGGGGCGCTCGGGGCGTCGGTGGCGCCCCCGCGCACGGGAGCCTGGGGTGCGGACGGGCAGTGGCGCGCCCGGGATGGCTGCGGTGCTCATGGCGGAGATCGTAGGACATCCCCCGGCCAACGCTGCAGTCGGCTGCCGTACCGGGAGGGGCGGGGTGCCCGAAACTCGGACATACCGTGATCAATCCCTATGTGGCTACCACTTCTGCCTGAGACGTGACAGGAGGTGCCGCGCGTTGCGGCGGTGGCGCGTGAGATGTCTCACAGCATACGGACGGTCTGACGGAGGGTCACGGCGGTGCGACTCCGGGCGCCCGAAGATCAACATTCAGCGGGTGGCCGCCTACGGGCGGTTATCGGAGTCTTCCCGATTGCCCCGGATATGTCCGCTTACGTTCCCTCAGGTGTCGAGGCGGTGAAGAGTTCCGTTTTGTCGACGAAAGGCCCGTGCACCTGCAACGTCCCGTGCTGATGCACGTGCACTGGAGCTATCATCACGTCAAGTGAGGCGTTGTGCCGGGCCGGTACGGGGCCGGCCCAGTCGTTCGGCTGCGAGCCGGGGCGCCGAGCTGGACGACTACTCCGGAGCTCTTCGGGAGATTTCTATGCACGACAGGTACGACACGTACAACGGGATGGCGGCTGCGGACCTCAAGGACGTGGTCTGGCAGAAGAGCCTCCACAGCAACTCCCAGGGCAACTGCGTCGAGTTCGCCGCGCTCCCGGGGGGCGACGTGGCGATGCGCAACTCGCGCTTTCCCGATGGTCCGGCACTGATCTACACCCGGGCCGAGATCGCGGCGCTGCTGCTGGGCGCCAAGGACGGGGAGTTCGACCACCTGGCGGTCTGACCGCTTCGTCTTCTTCGCCATCGGGGGGCCGTCGTGGGTGCTGACACCACGACGGCCTTTGTCTTCTCCGCCCGGCCGCCCCGTGGTGGGCGTCGTGAGCGGGTGCCGCCGGTGCGGCCGTCGCTCCGGGAGGCTGTCACCGGGCGATCGCGCGACCGGCTGCCGTCGGGCGGTCGCCGTCGGGCCGGGGCTCGCGGGCGGGCCGCTGCGGACCGGGCACCACACGTCTGCCGCCAGGAGCGTGCGCGGCCGCGGATCGGGAGCGGTGCCGTCCTCCCGGTGCCGCACCCCGGGAGTGGTGCCGTCCTCCCGCCGGCCGCGGCGCACGGCTAGGCCGAGCGGCGGTGCCGCCCGCCGAGCTCCGCCAGCGCGCCGGCCTCGGGCTCGAACAGAGCCCAGACCACCTTGCCGCCGCCCAGCGGGTGCCAGCCCCAGGACCGGCTGAACGAGTCCACCAGGTGCAGCCCGCGACCCGATTCGGCGACGAAGTCCGCCTCCCGGGCCACCGGCCCGGTGCTGCTGGGGTCACTGACCGCGCAGACCACCTGCGGTGCGCGGTGCACCAGGCTTATTCGGATCGGTAGTCGCCCCTCGGGAGCGGGCTGGGTGGGAAAGTCGTAGTCGTCGCGCGCGCCGCCCGTCGCCCCGGGGCACGCGCCGATGGCGTGCCGCAGGGCATTGGTCACCAGTTCCGAGGCCACCAGTGCGACGTCGTCGAACAGTTCGCCCAGTCCCCAGCGCTGAAGAGCGGTCCTGGCGAAGTCGCGCGCGGTTCTGACGGCTTCGTAGCGAGGGGCGAGCGTACAGGTGACCACATGGGGATCGACTGCCAAGGCCGTACCGGTGCTCATGAAGAGCTCCTCCCATAAGGGGGCGGACACGGCTGGACCCGCCGGGGTCATGCCGGTCACCTCCGACTCGCTAGGCCGCGCGGCCGACCCCTCGACCAGTCGCGCGCGCACACGAAGGCCCGGTGGCGCGAGGGCGCTGCCGGGCTGGTGCGCGGAGTCGCGCGTGGGGTCGACGCGGAGCCCGCGGGATTGCCAGGGATGTGCAGGTGCACGTGCACCATCGTCCTCTGCGCTCACTGCAGATGCAAGAGTCGATTCACGTGCAGTCGTTCAAATAGCATATGCAAGCGCCGAATGCACGTGCATCCTGGTGTGAGGAGTGCAGAACTGATAGGAACATCCGTCAGTATCGGCACCGTGAGCGCTCAACTGATGGCAGACTGTGCGCTGTTTGCCCTAGGTGGAGGTTTCGACCGCATGACCACAGTTCAGCCGGGCGGCGGCTCGATGGTCCGCCGGATCCTCCTCGGCTCCCAGCTGCGCCGCCTCCGCGAGGCGCGCGGCATCACCCGCGAGGACGCGGGCTATGCGATCCGTGCCTCCGAGTCGAAGATCAGCCGCATGGAGCTCGGCCGCGTCAGCTTCAAGGAGCGCGACGTCGCCGATCTGCTCAGCCTCTACGGCGTGGACGACGGCGGTGAGCGCGAGGCCCTGCTCGGCCTGGTCCGGGAGGCCAACAAGTCCGGCTGGTGGCACAGCTTCAACGACGTGCTGCCGGGCTGGTTCCAGACCTATGTCGGCCTGGAGGAGGCCGCCGCACTGATCCGCACCTACGAGGTCCAGTTCATCCCCGGCCTGCTGCAGTCCGAGGAGTACGCACGGGCGGTTTTCGGTCAGAGTCGCCCGGTGATCAGCGAGGACGAGGTCGAGCGGCGGGTGAGCCTGCGGCTGCGCCGCCAGAAGTTGCTCGCCGAGGGCAGCAGCCCCCGGCTCTGGGCGGTCATCGACGAGGCGGCCCTGCGCCGGCCGGTCGGCGGTCCCAAGGTGATGCGCGGTCAGGTGCAGTACCTGATCGACGTCGCCGAGCAGGCCAACGTGGTGATCCAGGTGATGCCGTTCCGCTTCGGCGCCCACGCCGGGGAGTCCGGGGCGTTCACGATCCTGCGCTTCCCCGAGCAGGACCTCGCCGACGTGGTCTACCTGGAGCAGCTCACCAGCGCGCTCTACCTCGACAAGCGCGACGACGTCGACGCGTACATCCAGGTCATGGAGCGGCTCTGCGTCGACAGCCTGACGCCGGAGCGCACCATCGACCTGCTGGCGTCGATCCTCAAGGAGCGCTGACCCGGCCCGGGCGACCGGGCACCGAACGGCCGCCGGCCGCCGCGTTCACCCGCGGGCCGGCGGCCGTTCGCGTTCCGGCGGCTGCGGCTGCGGGGGGAGGCCGAGCGGCCAGTCCAGGCCGTAGCGGCCGAACAGGTCGGCGCGGATCAGCGCCAGCGGCAGTTCGGCACCCGGCAGCAGCACCCCGATGCAGCCGCCCATCAGCGCGCTGCGCAGCACCGCGTGCTCGGCGAGCGGGTCGGGCGCGCCCCAGTCGCGCAGCAGCCCCTGGAGGATCGCGCCGAGCTGCCGCTGCTCCGGGTCCTGGACGAAGGCGCCGGTGTCCGGGTCCAGGATGAGCGCGAGGTGCGAGCGCATCACCCGGGGGTGGTCCATCGCCAGCCCCAGCACGGTGTCGATCGCGCGGGCCAGCCGGGCCTCCGGCGAGGAGCCGGGCTCCATCGCGTCCAGGGCGGCCGACAGCGCCAGGTGCATCATCCGGTGGGTCGCCGACTGCATCAGCAGCCGTTTGCCGTCGAAGTAGTACGAGAGCAGGCCGCGGGCGAGGCCGGCCCGCTCGGCGATGTCGGTCAGCGTGGTGCCCGCGTAGCCGTGCTCGTCGACGAGTTCGACGGTGGCGCGCATGATGCGCCGGCGGGAGCGTTGACGCATTTCCTCATTGACCGAATCCCCGCGAGGTGCCATCGTGTCTGCTCCGTACGTTCGTTGGCTCCTGGCCAATATACTGGCGGCGCGAGCCGCCGATCCGTGGAACTCCGCACTTGGGCGGGACTGCGGGGATCGGCTCGTACGGGCGCGCCGGCTCCACCGACACGGGGGTTTGGTGGAGCCGGCGCGTACCTGAGGTCGAGGACGGGGCCGGGCTGGTGGGGTCAGCTCTTGGTCAGGACCTCGTCCCGCCGGTCGGCCAGGTCGACGGACGGATAATCATAGTCCGGGACGGACACGGGAGTTGACCGCTTGCGCCGGTCGAGCACGGCGCCCGCGGTGGCGATCAGGAAGCCCAGCGCGGCGATCCCGGTGATGAGGACCAGGGCGGGCCGGTAGCCGTCCAGCTGGGCCTGGGCACCGTCCCCTCCGCCGCTGCCCGCGGTGATCATCGCGGTGGCCCCGGCGAGCACCACGGCCGTACCCACCTGGATCGCGGTGTTGACCAGCCCGGAGGCCAGGCCCTGCTCCTCGTCGCCCACGCCGTCGGTGGCGGCGATGTTCACCGAGGGGAAGGCCAGGGCGAAGCCGACGCCCAGCAGGATCATCGACGGCAGCACCAGGGTGAGGTACGAGCTGTGCTCGTCCAGCCGCAGGAACAGCGCGAAGGCGGCGGTCAGGGCGAGCAGGCCGATCGGCAGCAGCCGGCCGGTGCCGAAGCGGTCCACGATCGGGCCCATGAACGGGGCCGACAGCGCGATGAAGGCACCGGCCGGGAGCAGTCCGAGCGCCATCTGCAGGGCCGACCAGCCGAGCAGGTGCTGGAGGTAGAGGGTGACCACGAACTGGAAGCCGCCGTAGGCGCCGGTCATGGTGAAGGCGATCACGTTGGCCCGGGCGACCGAGCCGTTGCGGAAGATGCCGAGCCTGACCAGCGGGTGGGCGGTGCGGCTCTCGGTGACCAGGAAGGCGGCGGCCAGGGCGGCGACCACGACGAGCGAGCCGAGGGTGCGCGGGCTCAGCCAGCCGGCGCCCTGCGCCTCGGTGACGGTGAAGACCAGGAGCAGCACGGTGAGCGTGCCGGTGATCGCGCCGAGCACGTCGTACCCGCCCTTGGCCCGCTCCTCGACCGGGCGGGGGAGCAGCCGGATCGCGAAGAGCAGGGCCAGCAGGGCGACCGGGACGGGCATCAGGAAGGTCCAGCGCCAGCCGACCGAGGTGAGCAGGCCGCTGAGCACCAGGCCGAGCGAGAAGCCGCTGGCGCCGCAGGTGGTGTAGATGGAGAGTGCCCGGTTGCGGGCCGGGCCCTCCGCGAACGTGGTGGTGATGATCGACAGGCCGGCGGGCGCGGTGAAGGCCGCGCTGACGCCCTTGAGGAAGCGGGCGGCGATCAGCAGGCCGCCGTCGTCGACCAGGCCACCGAGCAGTGAGGCGCCCGCGAAGACGCCGAGGGCGACCAGGAACACCCGGCGCCGGCCGAGCAGGTCGGCGGCGCGCCCGCCGAGCAGCAGCAGTCCGCCGTAGCCGAGGACGTAGCCGGAGACCACCCATTGCAGTGCGGAGGTGGAGAGGTGGAGTTCGGAGCCGATGGACGGGAGGGCGACGCCGACCATGGAGACGTCGAGGGCGTCCAGGAACATCGCGGCACAGAGCACGATCAGGGTGCCCCAGAGGCGGGGGGTCCAGCGCAGCCCGGAGGCTGACGGGTCGTCGGTTGCGGGGACGGTCGCGGTGGTCATGGGGAGGACACTACATGCACGTGCATTCATTGCAAGTGAATTTAATGCGGTCACATAAGTTTCATGTGCACGTGGTACTGTGGCCGGGTGGCTGAACTCGACTCTCCGGCGGAGGCAGGTCTGGTCGCCGAATGGCGAGACCTGCTGGCCCGCCATGCCGCGACGTCCTGTGCGCTCGATCGCGAGCTGGGTGAGAACCACGACCTGGGCGTGAGCGAGTTCGAGGTGCTGGAGCGCCTGGTCGAGGAGCGCGACAGCGCGGTCGGCCACCAGCTGCGGGTCCAGGAGCTGGCCGACACCGTCCATCTGAGCCAGAGCGCGCTCTCGCGGCTGATCGGCCGGCTGGAGAAGGCCGGGCTGGTGACGCGTGCGATGTGCCCCAACGACCGGCGCGGCATCCAGGTGGCGCTCACCGAGGCCGGCTGCCGGCGCTACGCCGAGGCCCGGCCGCTGCACCGCGAGGTCCTCGCGCGCACGCTCGGCTTCCCGGTCTCCCCCGACCCGGTCTCTCCCGGCACTCCCGGCGGGGAGCCGGCGTCGGCCTGACGCTCCGTCACCGGTCCGCCGAGGGCGGGCTCGTAGGCCCGCGCCGGAATCAGAACAGGGTCGAGAGCCCCGGTGCGGCGGCCAGCAGGACGGCGGCGGCCGGCGCGGCGAGCGCGGCCAGGGTGAGCCGCAGCCGGTGGGTGACGGGCAGCCGGGGCCGCCCGGCGAGCAGTCGGTCCACCCGCTTCGGGGACTGCGCCAGCCCCGGCGGGCAGGAGCCGAACACCCCGCGGTCCAAGTTGAGTTCGGCCAGCGCCACGGCGGTGGTGTGCCGCCCGTGCCGGCGGGCCGCCCGGTCGTCCGCGGCCAGCTCCACGAGTTCGCCCACCTGGTCCCGGAAGGCGCTGAACACGCCGACCCCGGGGAAGCCCGAGGCGAGGGCCTGCGAGCACTGCGACAGCCAGTGGTGCCGGGCCCGGACGTGTCCGCGCTCATGGCTCAGCACGGCGGCCAACTCCCGGTCCGTCAGCTGCTGGAGGGCTCCGGTGGTGACCACCAGCCGGGAGTTGTGGCCGGGCAGCGACCAGGCCTCCGGGCGGACGTTCTCGAGCACCACCAGCCGCTCCCCGCGGTGCTTCAGGGTGTCGATGGACCCCGGCAACTCGGGAGCCCGGCTCGCCAGTTGGGCGTGCCGCTGATTGCGCAGGGCCTTCGCCGAGCGGACTTCGCGGGTCAGTGCCAGCACGGTCTGCACGCCGCCCGCCGCCAGGACCGCGGCACAGAGCCGCCCCCAGCCCTCGGCGTCCTGGAGCGCGTACGCGGCCTCGACGCCGTGCGGCGCGCCGGTGAAGAGCAGTACCCGCAGCTCCGGCAGGGCGGCCGAGGCGGCCAGGACCAGGCTCAGGGCGCAGCACAGCAGGACGGCGACCACCAGGCACTGCCAGACCAGCAGGGCCAGCACGGGTTCGCGCTCGGCCCAGCGGGCCCGGGCCAGCAGCCGGGGCGCCACGGTCGAGAGCAGCAGTCCGAGCAGCAGCAGGCCGAGCAGGGCCGTCATGGCATGGGCTCCCCGAGTACGCACGGAACGCGACAGCGCGCTCCGTGCCAACCTAAGCGCTGTCGGCGTCCGGAGGAACGGCTTTCGGCCACCCAGTGACCAACGCCACGCCCCCGGGCCGCACGGGCCGCTCTCACATCGTCAGGAGCATGGCGAACATGCCCAGGCCCATCGCCAGTCGGCAGGCCCGGGGCAGCCCGGCGGTGCGCAGGCTCCCGGACACCTGGCCGCCCGGTGCGGCCAGCAGGTGGCTGCCGGCCCAGAGCGAGTAGCCGCCGAAGTAGAGCAGCAGCGCGCCGGTCAGCAGCGGGGCCCCGGCGCTCGCGCCGTGGTGATGGCCGTGGGCCGGCGCGGCCGCCATCGCGAGCGCCATGTACGTCATCGCCAGTCCGCCGACCGCGTGGTGCAGCCGGTGGCCGCGCCCGGTCCGGTCGCGGGCGGCGGCCAGCAGGAAGAGCACCGCGGGGAGGCCGAACAGCCAGACCCAGAGCACGGCGGGGACGGCGGCCCCGGCGAGGGCCATGGCCGCCATCCCGAGCCCCATCAGGGCCTCGGCGGCGTCCGACTCGTGGGCATGGCCGCGGCCCGCCCCGGCGTCCGCCGCGCACGGGGTGCGGCCCAGGCGGCTGAGGCAGTAGGCGCCGGACGTGGCGGTGAGGAGGGCCAGCAGCCAGCTGACCAGCACTGGACCGTGCAACGGCGGCCTCCCGGAGAACGCGGACAGACGTGCTGTCCACGATCACCGGTCGAAGCCGCGCGCAGCAGGGCGCGAACGGGGGCGCATGGGAGTGACGGGCGTAGTGATTCCTCGGGAGGCACCCCCGAGGCCCGGGTGCACTGGTCCGTTCGAGTGGCACCGGTTCGTTCGGTCGGCGACCTGCCGGCCGAGCGCCGGGGCCTACGGCGCCAGTCGTCCGGAGGCGACCACCCGGCTCAGGAACCGCCTGGTCCGGTCGTGCTGCGGATCGCCGAACACCTGCTCCGGCGGGCCCTGTTCGAGCACCACCCCGGACTCCAGGAAGCAGACCTGGTCCGCCACCTCACGGGCGAAGCCCATCTCGTGGGTGGAGACGACCATCGTCATGCCCCGCTCCTTGAGGTCCCGCACCACCGCGAGCACCTCGCCGACCAGCACCGGGTCGAGCGCGGCGGTGATCTCGTCGAGCAGCAGCAGCCGGGGCCCGGTGGCCAGCGCGCGGACGATGGCGACCCGCTGCTGCTGCCCGCCGGAGAGCCGGTCCGGGTACTCCCGGGCCTTGGCCGCGAGACCCAGCCGGTCCAGCAGCTCCAGCGCCTCGGCCTCGGCCTCGGCCCGGCCACGCCGGTGCACCCGGCGCGGCGCCAGCGTGACGTTCTCCAGCACCGTCATGTGCGGGAACAGGTTGTACGCCTGGAACACCACACCGATCCGGCGCCGGACGGCGTCCTCGTCGGTGCGCGGATCGGTGATCTCCGCGCCGTCCAGGAAGATCGCGCCGTCGTCGATCCGCTCCAGCAGGTTGGCGCACCGCATCAGGGTGGACTTGCCGGAGCCGGACGCGCCGATCAGCGCCGTCACGGTGTGCTCGGGCACGGTGAGGTCCACGTCGCGCAGGACCAGCTGGGAGCCGAAGCTCTTGCGCACCGACTCCAGCCGCAGGACCGGGTTGGTCGTCACACGGCACCTCCCTGGTGCTGACGGCGGTTCATCCGGCGGGACAGCCAGTCGGTGAACCGGGTGAGCGGCACGGTCAGCACGATGAAGACCAGCCCGGCCACCACGTACGGGGTGTAGTTGAACGACCGGCTGGCGATGATCTTCGCCGCGTACACCGCGTCGATCGCCCCGCCGATCGACACCAGGCCGGTGTCCTTCTGCAGGCTGACCAGGTTGTTCAGCAGTGGCGGCACCACCCGCCGGACCGCCTGCGGCAGCACCACGTGGCGCATCGCCTGCGCGTTGCTCAGCCCGAGCGAACGGGCGGCCGCCCGCTGGTCGGGGTGCACCGAGTCGATGCCGGCCCGGAAGACCTCGGAGACGTACGCGGAGTACGTCAGCACCAGCGCGGCGCCGCCGAGCAGCATCGGATCCGTGGTCACCCCGGTCAGCCGCAGCGCCGGCACGCCGGTGATCACGACCAGCAGACAGATGATCATCGGCAGGCCGAGGAAGAAGTCCACGTACGCCGTGGCCAGCAGCCGCACCGGCAGGAAGACCGGTCCGCGCAGCGTCCGCAGCACCGCCAGCAGCAGGCCGAGGACCAGGATCAGCACCCCGCAGCCGAGCATCAGCTCCAGGTTGATCCGCAGGCCCCTGAGCACCTCCGGCAGCGCCCGGCGGGCGTAGTCGGCGTCGAAGAAGGCCCTCCGGGTGGCCGCCCAGCCGGGGGAGTTGACCACCAGCAGGGAGAGCGCCACGGCGGTCACCAGGGTCGACGCCCCGGCGATCAGCGCGGCCCGGCGGCTGCGGCCGCGCCGGTACGCCTCGTGCGCCAGCCGCCGCGCGGACGGGCGGTAGCCGTCGTCCGGCGCCGGCCCGGGCGGGTCCGTCCGCCGGCGCCGGAGCAGCCCGGTGCCGCTCCCGCCGCCGGCCTTGCGGGGACCGGCCCCGGCCTCGGTGCTCATCGGGGCCCCGCTCACTTCAGGACGGGTGCGGAGACGGCGTCGGAGAGCCACTGCTTCTCCAGCTTCGCCAGCACGCCCTCGGCCCGCAAGGCGTCCACCGCCCGCGTGACGCACCCGGTGAGCCGGGAGCCCTTGTCCAGCACCAGCCCGAACTGCTCGCCCCGCGCCGCCCCTTCGAACTGCCCGACCACCTGGGCATCCGTCACCTCGGCACCGGTGATGTAGAACGCCGTCGGCAGGTCCACCACCAGGGCCTCGATCTGGCCGTTCCGCAGTGCGGCCTTCGCCAGGTCGTTGGAGTCGAACACGGCCGGCTGCACGGTCGGCCGGATGGTGTCGGTGACGACCTCCAGACTGGTGGTGCCCACCTGCGCGCCCAGCTTGGCGCCCTTCAGGTCGGCGACGCTCTTCGCCCCGGCCGCCTTGGAGCTCTTCAGCGCGATCACCGCCTGCCGCACGTCGTAGTAGCCGGAGGAGAAGTCGACGGCCTGCTTGCGCTCGTCACTGATCGACACCTGGTTGATGTCGAAGTCGAAGTCCTTGGCGCCCGGGGTGGTGGCCTTGCCGAACGGCGCCGCCACCCATGTCACCTTCTCCTTCGGGTAGCCGAGCTTCTCGGCCACGGCGTACGCCACCGCCGACTCGAAGCCCTTGCCGTTCTCCGGCTTGTCGTCCGTGAACCAGGGGTCGTAGGCGGGCTGGTCGGTGCCGATCGTCAGCGTTCCCGCGGCGCGGGTGCCCAGCGCACCCGGCGCGCAGCCGTCGGCCGTCCCCGGGGCACTCGCGGCGGCGCCCGTGCCGGACGCGTCGGACGCCGAGTCCTGCGGCGCGCACGCGGTCAGCGCGGCGGCGGTGACCAGCAGGGCGGCGAACGGCTTGCGGAGGGAGGTCATGGCGGGGCTCCTGGAAAGAGGGACCGGAACGAGCGGGGAGCGAGCGGCGCGGGGGCGCGGGCCGGGCCGGCACCCCGGCGGGTCACTTCCCCCCGGTGGCGGCGCCGGAACACAGGCGGCATGGTCGGCGTACGGAGCCGCGTCCGCGGCGCCCCCGAGCCGGATCAGCGGCAGCGGCAGAGACCGCGCGCACAACAGCTGGAAGACACCCGGAGCAGGTCGATGTGGCGTCGCGCCACCAGGATCACCGCCGGGAGCATGGCGGGAGGTTCGCATCCCCACGGCGCGGCTGTCCAGAACATCCAGATGACCGTCCACATGCCGGACAAGCGGTTTCGGAGCCCCGAACCGGGAGAATCGACGGCAGGGCCCCCCTTGAACAGGAGAACCTGTCGTACTTATGGTGGTCCTGTTGAAATACCTCCTGTCGAAGTGAGTCCACGATGCAGAATCTTTCGCCAAGGCTCGCTGTGGCGGCCGACGCCCCGGTCTCGACCCACGCCGGCCACCCGGCCTGGCTCCGGCTGAAGGACGCGGTCGAGGCCCTGCGCCCGCTGCAGTCCAAGGACGGCTCGATCGACCTGTCCGCCGTGCAGCGGCACACGGTCGACCCGCTGGTCGCCACGGTCCGCAGTGCGATCGCGGAACTCGCCCCGCTCTTCCCGCACGACGCCGCCTACCTCGCCGCCGTCGACGCGGACCTGGCCAAGTGGGCCGACACCGGCTACCGGGAGCCCGACTTCCTGGACTCGCTGCTCGCCTTCCAGCCCGCCGACCAGCGCGAGGACGGCCTGGAGCACCTGGTCGTCTTCGCGATGTACACCCAGAACGGCAACCCGAACCGCAACCTGGAAGCCGTCCTGCTGCGCGTGGTCTGGCCGGACTGGCTGGCCGAGCTGGAGCGCACCCGCTTCGACAACCCGATGTTCGTGCCGATCACCTTCACCGACTTCACGGCCGGCTACGACACCAACTCCGCCGTCCTGTTCCCCGAGACCGTGGCCGTGCGCAAGGCGCCGGAACGCTTCACCTGGGGCGGCATCTTCTGCGACCGCGAGGCCGCCCGCTTCCGCGCCGTCACCACCAGCGCCGTCCGGCAGCTCGGCCTGGAGATCCCGGCCGACGCCGAGGGCCTGCTGGAGGACCAGGAGCGAGCCCAGCAGACCTTCGTGCTGTGGGACCTCGTCCACGACCGCACCCACAGCCACGGCGACCTGCCGTTCGACCCCTTCATGATCAAGCAGCGCAGCCCGTTCTGGATGTACGGCCTGGAGGAGCTCCGCTGCGACCTCACCGCCTTCAAGGAGGCCGTGAAGCTGCAGGCCGAGGGCTACGCCCAGGGCCGCGACGTCCAGTACGCCATCCTCTTCGACCGGATGTTCCGCTTCCCGGTCAGCGGTGACCGCGTGCGCAACTACGACGGCATGGGCGGCCAGCTGCTCTTCGCCTACCTGCACAAGCACGACGCGCTGCGCTGGCGCGACAACCGCCTGAGCATCGACTGGGACCGCGTCGCCGACGTGACCAACGCGCTCTGCGGCGAGATCGAGACCCTGTACCGCGACGGCATCGACCGCCCGAAGACGGCCCACTGGATCGCCGCCTACCAGCTGGTCTCCCGCTACCTCACCCCGCACCCCGCCTCCACCTGGGCGAAGGGCCCCGACGCGCTGCCGCTGGACACCGCCGACGGCAAGGCGCTCAACAAGGCCCTGTGCGACGCCGTCCACCCGGACGAGTTCCCGTTGAGCATGTTCTACGAGGCCCTCGCCAAGAAGCTCGGCGGCGTCATCGCCGCCACCACCGGCATCACCGGCGCCGGCATCCAGGAGGTCGCCGCGTGAGCACCCACCTCGAAGGCAAGGTCATCGCCGTCGCCGGAGCCAGCGGCCCGGCCGGCCAGGCCGTGCTGCGCCGGCTCGCCGCCGACGGCGCCACCGTGATCGGCGCCGACATCGACCCGCAGCGGCTGGAGAAGGCCCTCGACACCGTGCGCGGGGCGGTCCCCGGCGCCCGGGTCAGCGGCCAGGTCATCGACCTGCTCGACCCGCAGGAGGTCCACGACTGGGCCGACCACCTGGAGGCCGAGCACGGCCACGTCGACGGCCTGCTGCACCTGGTCGGCGGCTGGCGCGGCAGCAAGAAGTTCTTCGACACCCGGATCGACGACTGGGACTTCCTGCACGACACCGTGGTGCGCACGCTCCAGCACACCTCGCTCGCCTTCCAGCCCGCGCTGCTCCGCAGCGAGTCCGGCCGGTACGCGATGATCTCCGCCGCCGCCGCCCACAAGCCGACCGCCGGCGGCGCCGCCTACGCGGCGGCCAAGGCCGCCACCGAGGCGTGGACGCTCGCCATGGCGGACTCCTTCAAGAAGGAGACCACCGCCGAGGACGGCGAGCCCACCGCCGCGGCTGCGATCCTGGTGATCAAGGCGTTGGTCAGCCCCGAGATGCGGGCGGAGAAGCCGGACGCGAAGTTCGCCGGCTTCACCGACACGGCCGACCTCGCCACCGCCCTGGCGGGCCTCTGGGACCGCCCCGCAGCAGAACTGAACGGACAGCACCTGTGGCTGACAGCCCGATGACCGAACCGACCTCCACCGACGCGGTACGGCGGCACGACCCCGCCGTCCGGGGCTTCGCCAGCGACAACTACGCCGGCGTGCACCCGGAGGTCCTCGCCGCGATAGCGCTCGCCAACGGTGGCCACCAGGTCGCCTACGGCGAGGACGACTACACGGCCCACCTGCAGGACGTCTTCCGCCGCCACTTCGGCGAGCACGCCGAGGCGTACCCCGTCTTCAACGGCACCGGCGCCAACGTCGTCGCCCTGCAGGCGCTGCTCCCGCGCTGGGGCGCGGTCGTCGCGGCCGAGAGCGCCCACATCAACGTGGACGAGGGCGGCGCGCCGGAGAAGATGGGCGGCATCAAGCTGCTCACCGTCCCCACCCCGGACGGCAAGCTCACCCCCGAGCTCATCGACCAGCAGGCCTGGGGCTTCGGCGACGAGCACCGCGCGCAGCCGCTCGCGGTCTCGATCACCCAGAGCACCGAGCTCGGCACCCTCTACACGGTGGAGGAGATCCGGGCCATCGTCGACCACGCCCACCAGCTCGGCATGCTGGTGCACGTGGACGGTTCGCGGCTGGCGAACGCCGCCGCCTCGCTCGGCGTGCCGCTGCGCGCCTTCACCACCGACGTCGGCGTGGACGTGCTGTCGTACGGCGGGACGAAGAACGGGCTGCTCTTCGGCGAGGTCGTGGTGGTGCTGAACCCCGAGCGGGTTCGGAACATCAAGTACCTGCGGAAGACCTCGATGCAGCTGGCGTCGAAGATGCGCTTCGTGTCGGTCCAGTTCGAGGCGCTGCTCGCGGGCGACCTCTATCTCCGCAACGCCGGCCACGCCAACGCCATGGCCAGCCGGCTGGAGGCGGCCGTCCGCGGGATCGAGGGCGTGACCGTCGTCCGCCCGGTCGAGGCCAATGCGGTGTTCGCGGTTCTCCCGCGCGAGGTCAGCGAGCGACTGCAGAAGCGTTACCGCTTCTACTTCTGGAACGAGCACACCGGCGAGGTCCGCTGGATGTGTTCGTACGACACCACCGAGGCGGACATCGACGCCTTCGCGGCCGCCATCGCCGAGGAGATGGGCCGCGCCTGACGGTGCCGGTGACCGCGGATCGTCCCGTCCTGCGACAGCAGGGCGGGACGATTTGCATGTGGCGGGCCGGTCCCCGTACAGTTCCGGAGTCGCACCGAGAGGGGCGACGGAATGCGAATCCGATGAATGAAACTCCGGAAAACGGAGCGGAAAACATCTGATAAGCTTCAAACACGAAAGAACGAAGCGCCCGGAGGGCCCGCTGGAAGGCGGTCCGAAGGAAGTGTCCGTTCCTTGAGAACTCAACAGCGTGCCAAAAGTCAA